>NZ_JAKJSI010000033.1:0-92321 GCF_050336695.1 Photobacterium minamisatsumaniensis
ATTACATACTGATTATTAAGAGTCATTAAATGGATACTATGATTCGAAATCTGATATCTGCGATTCAAAATCATATACGATTTCGTGCAATTTTGATGATTGTTGCGACTACGCTTGTCGGATCGATAACACTTATTATGCTAACGAAAATGACCATGAATGAAGGTTTTCTACGTTATGTTAATAGTGAAGAAAAGTTAAGAGTTGAGAAGCTAATTGTCCAATTAGAGAAATATCTTCCTGCTTACTTAGAAAATAGTAGTAATCCACATAGCTGGTGGCCAAAACTCGTTAACTCCACCTTGCCTGAGAGTGCTGAGGAGTGGCAAAGACCAGCATCACCATTAAGTGCTGGCTTTAATCCTAATGAATTGGAACGTAGTCGTATCAGTTCTTTGTCACCTAAGCCCACCATGTTTAATGAACAACCGCGATGGAACATGACTGACGGCAAATTCGTAGATGGAAGCCAGCAGCAAGGCTTTCTGCCAAGACGAGAAGCAGGGTCATCCTTGTTTGAACATCGTTTAATGCTCCTTGATGCTGATAAAAACCTTATCATCGGAGCGAACAATCACCCCGATGAAATGCTGTATCCTATTACAGCTAATGGCCAAACTATTGCCTTTCTTGGTCATATTCCCCATCAAAAAATCCTTGAAGCAACAGAAGTGCAGTTTGTGCAAGATTTTAATGGCAGTCTCTTATGGATTTGGGTTATATCATGCGGTGTAACCTTAGCAATGGCATATCCTTGGGCGCATGGACTGATTAAAACAGTTGAATCATTTAATGCCAGCGTTCGTCAATTGGCTTTAGGCACTTATAAAACGAGACTACCTATAAAACGACGCGATGAGCTAGGGCATCTTGCCTGCGATATTAATCATCTTGCGAAGGTATTAGAAAAAAATGAAAAGGCTAGGCAGCAATGGATCGCTGATATTTCTCATGAGCTAAGGAACCCACTAGCAATAATGCAGGCTGAAGTTGAAGCGGTGCAGGATGGTGTTAGAGAAAATAGTGATGCAACATTTAAATCATTGCACTACAACGTGATACATCTTTCGCATTTAGTGAATGACCTTTATGAACTCTCTTTAAGTGATATCGGTGCATTGAGCTACAATAAAATTCAAGCATCACCAGTGGCAATGCTTGAACAGTGTGTAGATCTTTATAGCGATGCGTTTGAAGAGAAGGCGCTGACACTTGGTCTTCATTATGAAGGTAATCCAGAGTTAATGAGAAATATGATGATTGAACTGGATCAAAATCGGATTCAGCAATTATTTTCAAATTTAATAAAGAATTCTTTGAAGTACACCGATAGTGGTGGGGGTTTGAAAATAGAAGCCCAAATGATTGGTGAGCATAAGTTATTATTTTCTTTTTATGACTCGGCACCCGGTTTATCAGATGACGAGATGAATCAGATTTTTGAACGACTTTATCGTACAGATCGCTCTCGTACTCGGCAAAATAATAATGGTGCAGGGTTAGGTTTAGCGATATGCAATAACATTGCTGATGCACACGGTATGACGTTATCAGCAGAGCATTCTTCATTGGGTGGTGTGTGTATGAAGTTGGTTATCCGCAAGGAAGTGTAGACATGAATGAGCACGTATTAGTCGTTGAAGATGAAATACAATTAGCGACATTAACAGAAGACTATTTAAAAGCATCAGGATTTCAAACAAGTGCTCTTTATGAGGGGTTATCAGTTGTTGAATGGGTAAGAACACATAGTCCTGATTTAATTTTACTTGATGGTATGTTACCTGGTAAAGATGGTGTTGAAATATGCAAAGAGATACGGCAGTTCTCTCAGGTACCTATCATTATGGTTACGGCTAAAGTTGATGAGATAGATAGGCTGCTAGGGCTAGAGATTGGTTCAGATGATTATATTTGCAAACCATGCAGTTTACGAGAAGTCGTGGCTAGGGTGAAGGCGGTGTTACGGCGTCACGCATTAGTGCCTGAAAACCTTGTTCAAACAACAGAATCTAATACTGAGCCGAAAATGGTGTTGCAGCTCGACAAAGCTCGATATAAGGCCAAGCTCAGAGGAAAAGAGCTAGAGCTCACTGCTGTTGAATTTGCCATGCTTGATATACTTTCCGCATCGCCTGGAAGGGTATATTCAAGAGGGCAGTTGATGGAAGCAATTTACCGAGACAACCGCATTGTTAGTGAACGTACAATTGATAGCCATATTAAGAAACTGCGTAAGAAGTTCACTGAAATCCAGCCCGATTATGAGCTTATCCATTCCGTATACGGGGCCGGTTATAAACTCGAATATTAACATGGGTCGTTGCACTCAATAAAAAAGCGTATTCATATGAATACGCTTTCTATGTTAGTTGAAGTGTTTGCTATTACGATTTATACCGAGCTATTTAAGGTAGGATCGTAAAAATCTCTTCTTCTGGTAACCGAGACTTAGGTAATGCTGCGTTGAAATCTGTCTCTTTACGGTAACCTAAAGCGATAAGTGCAACCGCAGAGTAACCTTTATCAAGTAAACCGAATTCTTCATTTAGCGTTTTGGTATCGACGCCTTCGATTGGAAGAGCATCAACGCCAAGCGCACCAGCACCCAGCAATACTGTTCCCATGTTTAGGTAAACTTGTTTTTCCATCCAATGCTGCGCATCTTTTAGATCAAACCGATGCATGTTAACAAACATTGAGCGGCCTTTATGAACGGTTTCTTTAAATGTAGATTGTGCAAAACGTCCATCTTTTTCTTCAGTTTCTAAAAGGTGGCCTAAGTATTCTTCGTCAATCTGGGTTTTTGCACAAAGAAGAATAACGTGAGAAGCATTTAGAACTTTTGCTTCATTGAAAGCAAACAAACCTTGTGTGCCTTTACTGATACGCTTACGACCTTCGTCGGTATCAGCAATGATGAAGTGCCAAGGTTGAGAGTTTACACTTGAAGGGCTGAAACGAAGAAGATCTTTTAATTGAGCAAAAATTTCACTTGGGATTTGCTTTGTCGCATCAAACTCTTTAGTGGAGTAGCGGGTTTGCACGATATCAGTAAGGTTCATTTAAAGCGTCTCCTGCTTATATATTTATCCTGTTATTGGCGAGCTATGATAGTGTTATGTCCCAAAATCGCAAGTACGCACATTTATGTGCCATAGGTACAAAAAGGATACTATGAAACGGAGTAGGTATGAGTCATACGCTTATGAAGGATGTCCTGTAGAGGCAACATTAGAGCTGTTTAGTGGTAAAGGGAAAGGCATGATTCTTTACCATTTACTCTCTGGCACCGTACGTTTTAATGAGTTAAAACGTCGTCTTGGTACTGTGACCCAACGAATGCTGACTAAGCAGTTGAGAGAGTTGGAAGCGTATGGGCTTATTCACCGAGAAGTATACCCAGAAGTACCGCCTAAGGTTGAATATAGTTTGACGGAAACAGGACGTACACTAGAGCCTATTCTACTTGCGCTAAAAGACTGGGGAGAAGAGCATGCACTACCGACATTATTAAAAGAAAAGAGGGTGGTAGAATTTGATGAAAGCTAATTTTAGCCAATACTTGTTATGAAGGGCTTGCATTGCCACTCTGGAATGATGATAGCCGTGTATTCCCACTTGGTATATAAAGGTGTTATATATCGCCTTTATGTAGTATGTGGATAATAATAACGAAACGTTTCAACATTGTTTAATGGTTGATCTTTATTTAACATATTGATTGGTCTGGTCACCAGTTATTCATTTTTTGAAACTTTTAGCCATTATAAATACCCATCTATATTTATAGTTTTCACCTTCTGTAATTAATTAATTTACAAGTAACATTATGTTACAAATGCGAATATGATGCAGCTCTCAACAGGCGCTGATTATACAATTACTCTAATTAGATATTCAGTAAAATTAAACATGTGGTGCAACGGTGAAGACGGAATAAAGATTGCGTTTGATAGGTTAACGCTTTGTTATCGAGAGTGTTAGTCATGGTTGAATTATTTACGGTGATTGTAAGTGTTCTGTTTTTATTGCGCACCGTCAAGTTTTAGGGTTTATAAAGCTGAAGGACTGGCCTTGTATACAAATGTATTGTGTAGACCCATTTGTGTTGTTTCAAACAAGTAAAAAGGTAATTTAACTTGTAATTAATCTTAGGGTTATATGAAACAATAGATATTGTCTGAAGCTACAGAGTGAGAAATATTATGTTCATCCCATTACTATCGCTACCGATTATATTCGGTGCGGGTTTTTTGATTGTTAAAAAATATAATACACAAGCTGCACTGTTCGCAGCTGGTCTTTTAATGATCTTTATTGGTGTTCTATCAGGTAATAGTGATTTTTTACCTGCAGGAACTAATTCGTCAGGCGCCGTTGTTTTTGATTTCTTTCTAGTAATTAAAGCCATTTCCTCATCAACAGTGGCGAATCTTGGTCTAATTATCATGAGTGTAGCGGGCTTCTCTAGCTACATGAATCATATTGGTGCTGCAAATGCGATGGTTCAGGTATCAACCAAGCCACTTTCATTGATCAAAAGCCCATATGTTGTACTAGCACTGACTTATGTACTTGGTCAGGTGCTGAATATCTTCATTCCATCAGCGGTTGGTTTGGCGATGTTGTTGCTTGTTGCAATGTACCCAGTCTTAGTACGTATCGGCTGTACACCAGCATCAACTGCTGCAGTATTAGCAACAACAGCATGTTTGGATTTAGGTCCAGCATCGGGTAACTCATTAAAGGCAGCAGAAGTTATTGGTATTGATGCTGCGGCTTACTTTATCAACCACCAGATTGTTGTTGCACCAGTTGTTATGGCGGTTATCGCGGTTCTTCACTTCTTCTGTCAACGCTGGTTTGATAAGAAAGATGCAGAAAACGGTGTTACTTACGAGCTGAAAGTCGAAGAGAAAGAAGAAACAAGCGCACCAAAATGGTTTGCTATTCTTCCAGTTCTTCCTCTATTAATGTTACTAACGTTCAGTAGCTTTGCGATTGATACCATTAAAGTTGACGTTGTAACAGCAATGTTCGTCAGCCTATTTATCTCGATGGTTTGTGATTTTATTGTCACTCGCAACGGTAAAAAAGTAGCGGCATCATTAAAAGTGTTCCTAGATGGTATGGGCAAAGCGTTTGCAAGTGTTGTGTCACTGATTATCGCAGCTCAAACGTTTGTTGTTGGTTTAAGCACTATTGGTTTCATCGGCATGCTATTGGGTGCGACATCAACGGCAGGTTTAGGTTACTTACCAATGGTTATCGTTATGGTATCAATCATTGGTGCCACGGCGCTTCTTTCAGGTTCAGGTAATGCACCGTTCTTTAGCTTCTCTAACCTAGCACCAGAAGTTGCAGGTACGTTGGGTGTATCAACGGCCGCATTCGCACTGCCAATGCAGTTATCATCAGGTATCTTCCGTTCATTCTCGCCTGTTGCAGGTGTTGTTATTGCGTGTGCCGGTGCTGCAGGTGTATCACCAATAGAACTTGTTAAGCGTACTGCGATTCCTATGATGGGTGGTTTGGTTGCACTTGTTGCAATGAGCGCGATGTTAGGATAATTAAATTATGAATGAAAATGCGGTCTCTGTATTTGACTCTCAGTTATATTCATCAGTGTTTTCTAACGCGGATATGAAAGCGATTTGGAATGACCAAGCTGTTGTTCAATCGTGGCTAGATTTTGAAGTGGCACTCGCAAAAGTGCAATCAGAAGTCGGTATTATACCCGCTGAAGCATTGGCCTCAATAAAGCAAATTTGTCACTTAGATATAATTGATTGGGAGGAGTTAAATCAGCAGACTGCATTTAATGGCATGGCAATTAAGCCTGTTATTGACCAATTGACCCACGCTGGGGATGAGTACGTTAAGTCTTATCTACATTGGGGGGGAACGACACAAGATGTGCTTGATACGGGCCAAGCAATACGACTGAAAAGTACGCTTGATCTAGTTCTGAGTCAATTAGAACAGCTCATTGAAGTATTAGCCAAAATGGCAGATGAGCATCGCCATACTGTAATGGTTGCTCGAACAAACTCACAGGATGCTTTGCCGACAACTTGGGGGTTGCAAGTATCAAGCTACTTATCGGAGTTGATACGCCATAGGCAACGAGTTACTGAACTGTATCCACGAGCATGTACTGGCATGTTTGGTGGTGCGATTGGTAATTTATCGTCACTGGGTGATGACGTCGATGGGCTTATGATTCGTGACCGATTGTTAGCAGCATTAGGCTTAACAGTGCCCAATGGTGCTTGGAATGGCAGCCAAGACAGTATTGTGGAAGTGGTACAAGTTTTTGCGTTAATTCACGGTTCATTAGTCAGAATGGCAAATGATGTGGAGTTGCAGGGGCGTAGTGCTATCGGAGAGCTTGTTGAGGGAGCGAAGGGTGGGGCATCATCAACCATGCCACATAAGTCAAATCCACGTTTAGCGAATATGATCCAGTCATTATCGCGTTTAGGTTGGATGTATGCTTCAGGTGCACCGTCGTTAATGGATCAGCAAGATATTAGGGCTGCGTCTATGCGTGTCGTTAGCTGGAGTGTAGTCCCTGAGGCGAGTGTTGCTGTTTCAACATCATTAGCGAAAGCGACCGAAATGATGTCGACATTGGGCGTTAATAGCGTACGGATGGAAAAGAATTTTGAGCATTCACGCTATATGATGATGTCTGAGTCGGTAATGATGGCCTTGGCGCGGAAAATTGGGCGGGGCCAAAGCTATCAACTGGTGAAACAAGCTATTGCTGAGCATTCTTGTCAGGCAAAACTATTGCCAGCAATGATGCTGGAATGCCAAGAAATTAGATTTCACCTCAGTGAATCTGAAATCACTCAAGCCTGTTATCCAAGTAATTACTTGGGTTCGAATGATCAACTCATTGATGAAGTGTTGAGGTCTGTCTAAATCGATAATTTATTCAATTGGTAGCCATGACCATAGAGAGGCGCTGTTATTCATTTAACAGCGCTTTTTTTTGCGTGTTTCTTCTGAGGTTATTGGGATAGGTAGCCTGCGTTACTACTGGTTGAAATTTGAGCCAATAAAACATTTGTGAAAAAAAATAATACCGTTAAAGTGCCGTGTCAGTATTTAGTAGGAGTGGTCACTTGGAATTAGCAGTGTTGTTGGTATTTATTCCAACGTTCTTTTTTGTGTCGATAACCCCAGGCATGTGTATGACGTTAGCGTTAGGGCTTGGTATGAGCATTGGCTTTCGCCGTACTTTATGGATGATGCTAGGGGAAGTCTTTGGCGTTGCATTGGTTGCGATTAGTGCCGTGCTGGGTATTGCAGCAATTATGATTAAAATGCCTTGGTTGTTTATTGCTTTTAAAACAGCGGGTGCACTATATCTGGCCTACTTAGGGCTACAAATGTGGCAATCGCGCGGAAAAATGGCGCTAAGTGACGATAATTTACAGTCAACACAATCCTCAAATTTAGGGTTGTTAGTTCAAGGTTTTGTGACTGCAATTGCTAACCCGAAAGGCTGGGCGTTTATGATTTCGTTACTTCCTCCTTTTATTAACCCTGAACAAGCACTTATTCCTCAACTTAGCGTGCTTGTCGGGATTATTATGATCTCTGAATTTGTGTGTATGTCACTGTATGCTAGTGGCGGTAAAGCATTGCGTACTCTGCTGCTGAATCAGCAAAATGTTAGAACAATGAATCGCATTTCAGGTAGCTTAATGTTTGGCGTTGCAGTTTGGTTACTCTTGAGCTGATGACAATTGAAGTCTGATTCTAAATAAGTAAATTACATTAGTTCGAGATTATTCTTATGGGGGGAGGCATTATTCCGCCCCCATTTCGCGATCCTGTAGAAAATAAGGTTTATGCTGTTCAGCGTATTGGCTAGGTAACCACTGTTAGTTATCGACGATTAAACTTTCAGCTGAAAATTCAAGTGCCAAAGTTGTCTATCCTAGCCATTTGACAGGCATAATTTAGTCAATATATAGGTTGTTGAAGGTTAAATTTGTTTTGATGTCTAAGTAAAATTACTCTCTATGAAGTTATCCTATATCAATTTTTCTGATGGATATATCAACACGGCCTTGGTTTATAGGGCTTTAGCTGGTACTGTACTCGGGAGTTCATAAATCAAAACACTTTGAGTACTAACAAAATAATGCAATTTATTAGCAGGCCACCTTTCTGGTAGCTATTAGTATTCTAACGTTTTTAAGAGGATCAATGAGTATAAACAAAGACAAGTACAGTATAGAAAATACTGATTATTCAGTTGGCCAAGACAATGTGGAAAAATGGGGGTTTGATGTACATAACCGTGTTTTCGCTTTAAGTGCTGGTTTAATTCTGTTTTTTCTCGTTGCGATATTATTATCAGACGCCTCAACAGCCAATACTGTTCTTAATGATTTTAAATGGCAGGTCATTAATAATTTCGATGGCTTATTTCTGTGGGCCGGTAATATATTCTTATTTTTTTGTTTGTTTTTAATTGTTTCTCCCTACGGTAGAATCAGGTTGGGCGGAGAGCAAAGTGAAACTGAATATTCAATGGTTTCATGGTTATCCATGCTATTTGCTGCTGGTATGGGTATTGGTCTTATTTTCTGGGGAGTTGCAGAGCCTACTGCATTTTTTACTGGCTGGGGCGGAACGCCGCTTGGTGTAGAGGCTTATTCAATTGAAGCTAAAAAAGTTGCATTGGGCGCGACGATATTCCACTGGGGATTACATGCATGGTCTTTTTATGGGGTCATGGCATTAGCATTAGCTTTCTTCTTTTATAATAAAGGTTTGCCTTTATCTGTACGCTCAATATTCTATCCTATTGTTGGTGATCGTACTTGGGGCTGGTTTGGCAATATTATTGACGTCATGACCGTTTTAGTCACTATTTTTGGTATGGCAACATCACTCGGCCTTGGTTCAAAACAAGCTGCAACAGGCTTAAATCACCTTTTCGGTACTGACTACGGCTTAGGGCTACAATTTGCCGTAATTGTATTTGTTACATCGTTAGCCATCGTATCAATCGTCAGAGGAATGCAAGGTGGGGTAAGAATTTTAAGCAATACTAATATCTGCATTGCTTTTTGCTTTCTTATCTTCATGGGCTGTGTTGGCTTTTCGTCGTTCGTGTCTAGCTTGCCATTAGGACTAGTGGGTTATATTGAAAATATCATCCCATTAAGTAACCCACATGGCAGGGGGGATGAAGGATGGATGCAGGGCTGGACTGTATTTTACTGGGCTTGGTGGGTTACGTGTGCGCCGTTTGTTGGCATATTTATAGCCAGAATATCTAAAGGCCGGACAATTCGTGAATTCTTATCTGCCGTTATTTTTATTCCTTCGGTAGTGTGTATTTTTTGGATGACGATTTTAGGTGGCATTGCTATCGATCAAGTCATGAATGGTATCGGAGAGCTTGGTGCTAATGGTATTACCGATGTTTCTTTAGCGCTATTTCAATTGATTGATGCGTTACCATTTAGCTATGCGATTTCAGCCATTGCTGTTGTTTTAATCATGATCTTTTTTATAACGACTTCTGATTCAGCGTCTTTGGTTCTAGATAGCATTACATCAGGTGGTAAAATTGATACGCCAACACCGCAACGTGTATTTTGGTCAGTTGTATCAGGTTCAATTGCCGCTGTACTCGTTTGGATTGGTGGTACTGAAGCGATTGAAGCACTTCAGGCTGGCACTATCATAACGGCGTTACCTTTTACATTCGTTTTATTGTTGATATGCGTTAGCTTAATGAAGGGGCTGAGCACAGAACCTCGACCAAAACAGGTTAAAGCCGCAACAGCGAATTAACCAAGAACGATATTCGAAGAAGAACAGAAGCCAGTAATGTCTCGTCCTGGGCGTCATTCAGGGGGTGTTACTGGCTTTTATTTTAATCGGAGGGCTTTTAAGGTTAATGTAACGGCTGAAATTATTTTATGGTGTTAGTACCGTTAACATAAATGTCTTTTCAATACCCAAATTCGGTCATGAATAATCACTCATTGCAGCGTCATACCCAACGGTGTTTGTGGGTGGCACTTTTACAATCTAAAGAGCTCAACTCGCAGGTGATTGTCGTCTTCGTATGCGATAACAGATTGGAAAGAATCGCTTTGTTCTATAGCGGCAGAAAATATATCTTTGTGATCAGTGCTTCCGATGAAAAGGATCTGGGTCGACTTAATCATTAACCCGTCATCATCAAAACTTGATGTTAAATTTTCATCGACGACACATACTAATACTTCGCCGTATCGAGCATTAAGGTCGATGTCGCGAGCCTGCGAGTATTGCACTTTGGTATTTAGTTGAGACTCAATTCCCCCAATAAGTTCGATAAAACGAAACAGATCCGTTGAGCAGGTTTGCAATAGGCCCTCATACTCTTGCTCTAAAATTGATTCTAGGTTGGTTCCTGATTTCCGGCCAAGTAAAAGCCATTTCTTGGTTGTTTTTCTAACCGTTCTATATTTGTTGGATTTCACAACTCGTTTAAGCACCTGAACAAGCAGGTTATTCTTCTCTGCTTGTGTTAGGCGTTTGTCGCGTTTTTTAAATTCGAGGTGTAATAAAGCGTTAGTACTAATGTCTAAAAGCAGTTGAGATTGGTTCATTCTTTTACCAAGTTGAAGCGGTATAGCTGAATAATATCATACTATTACCGCTGTAAGATAACTGTCACCTAAGCTCTTTCTTGTTACGGGCAATATTTGATTATGTTTTAAACAATCATTTGCATCGGTTAGGGGACAGCAACGGTGAATCCGATTAAGTTGAGTGTGTTTTCTGCGATTTTGAGACAATTTAAGCGGACGACAGCAGCTATGTTTAATGAATCGATCTTCTAATACTCTGGAGCTCATTAACGAGCTTTGTATGAGGTTTAATTCGAGCAATTATCAATGAATGGAGCCTTATATGGTAAAAATTCTATGGCTCTACATTAAAGCATGTATCTGTATGTTCATCTTAGGCTTTGTCGGGACCTTATTTTATCTACTACTTGTGTAGTGTATAAAAAAGGCTGCATATTCATGCAGCCTCGTCATTTGGTCGAGATAATAAAAGGGAAGAAGTATTATTGTACTACTTCGCCACTTTCTACGACTGTTTTGCGAACTTTATCAGCAAATTCAAGTGCTTCTTCACGAATAGCATCTTCATCAACAGTTAGCATATTGCGGTCTTCCATTAGGATTTGACCATCAACAATGGTGTGCTTAATGTTCGTTGCATAAGCAGAATAAACAAGCGCAGAGTATGGGTTATAAACGGGTACCATGTTTGGCGCTGTTGTATCTACAACAATAATATCAGCAAGTTTACCGATTTCTAGTGAGCCAATGGTATCTTCCATATGAAGCGCACGTGCTGCGCCAATAGTTGCCATTTCGATGACTTGAATTGGAGGCATTGCTGCACGGTCTTGGCTTACTAGCTTGTGTACTTTTGCAACTTGGTTGAACTCATCGAGAGTACTTATGGTGTTACCAGACATCGGCCCGTCAGTGCCTAAGCCGATGCGCACACCTTTTTCAAGCATTTTGGGTGCAGGAGCAACCCCTTTTGCTGATTTGATATTTGCGCTCATGTTGTGAGCAACACCAACATCGTGTTTTTTAAGTAGCTCAATATCACTATCACTGACATTAATAACGTGCGCGCCAATAAGGTTAGGGGTTAGGGCGCCGATATCAGCCATGTACTCAACAGGCGATTTACCACCACTGCGTTCTGCAATCACTTGGTTTTCACGCTCAGATTCTGCAAGGTGAATCATTACTGGCACATCATATTTTTTAGACAGTTCAGTAATCTTCTGCAGTGTTTCAGTGGTGTTGGTGTAAGGGGCATGTGGTGCAAATGCTGGGGTAATACGTGGGTGATCTTTATATTCTTTAATAAAGTTAACCGCATATTTAATGCCTTCTTCAGCATTCGCAGCGTCGGCAACAGGGAATTTGATAACGGTTTCACCGAGTACTGCACGCATACCGATTTCATCGACAGTTTTAGCCACTTCGTCTTCAAAGTAGTACATGTCGGCATAAGTGGTAACGCCGCCTTTTACCATCTCGACATTACCTAATTGCGCACCGATGCGAACCATGTCACGAGAAACTAGTTTGCTCTCAAGTGGGAAAATGTAACGGTGCAGGCGATCTGGTACATCATCAGCCATTGAGCGGAAAACGGTCATTGACACATGGGTATGTGTATTAATTAAACCAGGCATAACGATGTCGCCGTTAGCATCAATGGTTTTTGTTGCTTTGTATTCTTTTACATCACTACCGTCGGTAACCGCAAAGATTTTATTTTCTTTTACTGCGACAAGGCCATTTTCATAAACAGTCTTCTCATTGTTCATGGTAAGAACGGTAGCATTCTTGATAAGAAGATCTACATTCTCAGCAGAAAATGCTGGGCTACTTACAAAAGAGGCTGCTGCTAGAGAAACTGCAAGCAGGGTTTTATTGAACATGGTTACCACCAGAGTGCGATTGAATTGGTCTGATGATACCTACTGCAAATTGGTTGAAAATCACTATTGTAATGGTCAGTTACATTCTGTGATTAGAGTCTCACTTTTTCTTTGTAGGACGGTTACTAATGCTTAATTTTCCATCGAACTCCGAGGTGTAAACGTTTGCCTTTTGCTTTGATGGTTTAGTCATAGCGTGGTTTTACCTGATTTAAGGCATCTCTTTTGAGTACATATAGCATGAGCACAGTACTACAGACTGGTAACGCAACCCAGATACCATTAACACCAAACATTTTGGCAAAGCTAAAAGCAAAGAGGGTGATAAGAATAAGTTTACCGCCAGAAAGAATAGACGCTTCTTTGGCACGGTTAATTGATTGGAAGAAGGTAATGTGCGGTAAGAAGAATATACTTATGAACGGTTTTTCCATCATTTTCACGCTTTAATGGGTGGTGAATATGATGGTTCCCATCAGYGAAGCCGAGCTCTTGCTCAAGTTGTTCGGGTAAACTTTTTATGGGTGCTAGCAATTTAACGCCGTCTTGTAGGTAATCTTGGCTATTTGGTGGTAATTGTCCAAGCCACCACGCTGGTATTTCTTTACTGGCTTTACTTCGGTCAAACCAGTGATCGGCTACTAATACTAAATATTGGTCTTTGGTTGAGCTGATTTTTTGTTGAGTTTGTACTATCGCAGTAAGCAAACTATTACGTCGGGCAATGTTCGCACTCAGCATATTATGTGCAACGACCCAAACCGAAAAGTCATCGTTTTTAATATGAAAAATCGGTTGAGAAAGACTGTCATTGCTTTGACACTGTTGCAGGGTTGATGAAATACCCGCTTGATGTAACGTGGCAATAATTCGACGACACATTGCTTTACCTAAGTGATTTTCACGCATTCCTCTATTGTGAACAGTCGGATAATGCTGTTCACAAAGTTGAAGGCAATCAGCTTGAAATGCTTGAATGCTATCTGAAAGATACTTAGAAACCAAAGGTAGACCCCATTAAATGACTAACCTAACGGGTAAGGGTTGAAGCCCGCCGAGTTAGATATGTAATGGTTTATATCGTATCAGAAAAACTAATATATTCTACATAATTCAATTGTTTGAGAACCGTAATTTAATATAAATATGCTATAGGACTAACTTTTTTCGGTTGAACGGCTAGGTGGTATGAAAGTCATAAACCAACGGCGAAATACTTTATGACGTAACGCTAAAATACTCAGCACACAAATAATATAAATGGCGGGTTCAATAAGACCTGATTTTACCGACCAATAGTAGTGAATAGGAGCAAGAAGTACCGCTAGGTACACCCAATTATGTAGCTTTTGCCAGTGCGCTCCCATTTTTCTTTGTATTGTTTGAGTTGATGTAATAGCGAGGGCAAAAAGAATTAACCAACTTATGGCGCCCAATGTTAAGTAGGGACGCTCAATAATTTCAGATAATAATAATGAGCCATTGAAATTAAGGTCGAGTGCAAGATAGCCCACCAAATGAAGTAACGCCCAAAAAAAACTGTATAACCCAACTAATCGTCGGGTTCTTACGAGTAAGCCTTGTTTAAGAAAGCGGGCAAGCGGGGAAATAATCAGGGTTAACATTAGCGTGTTAAGTGCTGCTTTACCTGTAAAGTGGCTGATCCCCTCAATAGGGTCAGCACCTAAGCCACCAGAAAAAACTGAATAGATCAGGAAAGCGAGAAAGCCAAGCGACACTGAATGAATTAAGGCTTTTAGCCAAAAAATCTGTCTAGGTGAGATTTTCCCAATGGCATTTTTCATTAAAAGTTCCTCTTCAAATCCATCCCTTTGTATAAGCTAGCAACATCTCGCTCATAGCCATTAAACATTTGAGTGGGCTGGCGTCGACTGCTGAATAGGCTTCCTTCACCGATAAAACGTTCACTACCTTGACTCCAGCGTGGGTGGTCAACAGTTGGGTTTACATTGGCATAAAAGCCGTACTCATTGGGCGCTAATATATTCCATGTCGTGGGTGGCATTTTATCCGTTAAGGTGATTTTGACGATGGATTTAATGCTTTTGAACCCATACTTCCAAGGCACGACAAGGCGTAGCGGTGCACCATTTTGCGGTGCTAAGGTTTTACCATATAGCCCTACCGACATGAGTGTAAGTGGATGCATCGCTTCATCTAAACGTAGGCCTTCTACATAGGGGTAATCTATCCCTCCTCCAAGCCGTCGTGAAGCTTGTCCGGGCATTTGTTTAGGGTCGTACAATGTTTCAAAAGCAACGTATTTTGCATTGCTGGTGGGTGAGGCGAGTTTGATTAAGTCTGCTAATGAAAAACCAATCCACGGTACATTCATCGACCATGCTTCAACACAGCGTAAGCGATATATACGCTCTTCAAGGGTGAATTTTTTAAAGATATCCTCATAGCCCAGTGTAAGAGGGTGACGAACCATGCCACCAATTTCAATATTCCATGGGTTTGTTTTGAAATTCTGAGCGCGTTCAGCAGGATCAGACTTATCGGTGCCAAACTCGTAAAAGTTGTTGTATTGCAAGACCTTACTTTCAGGGGTTAAGGACAGTTGCTTGTTAGAATAAGCCGATGGAGATGTTGCTAGTGCCGTACGATTATCGACGACTTTTTTATCTTTACTGGTAAAAGCGTCAAATAAACCCGCATTGGCTTGAGATGCCAATGGCATACCGACGAGGGTGATGCCTAACTTCTTTAAAATGTCCCGACGCTGCTGATAAACACCTTCTGGTGTTGCATCATTTTCGCTTAATGACCAGCGAGATGGCTTCTTAATTAACATAGCATTCCTTACTCAAAGATTTCTATTACATCAATAGACCTGATCCTTGTTAATAAAATTTCATTAAACCCTACAATTACTTGATTTTAGTCTAGAAGACGGTAATGTTCCCTCGTTATTGCATTGGTATCAAAAGAAAATTCAGGGAAATAGAATGAAAATACGTGCGCTTTTATTAGCATCAGCATTGGTTTTACCAGTGACGTCTTTTGCTGCGTCATCTCCTTTGTCTGCAGGTGTCTTTTTAGGAAGCCCAACATCTGGATTGACGTTCCAATACTGGGATAAAATTCAGCTTGCGGTTGGTTTAGATACCTTTAGTGTGAGTGTTGACGCAAAATGGTATCTCAACGAGTTAACTGGGCGTACTGATCTCGCTCCATTCTATTCCTATACTGGCCTGCAATGGGTAGATGACAGTGATAATCAATGGGGGCCAAGAGCAGGGTTAGGTTTTGTATTACCGCTTCGCAACGTCCAGATTTACGCGGAAGCAGGACCAACCTGGTATATAGAAGACTCCTCAAATATCGAACTTGAAGGTGCAGTTGGGGTAAGATTCCGACTATAGTGAATTGCAGCAGTAATATGTGGAAAATATAATGCGAAATATCAATGAGTTTAACGCTAACATTGAGCTTCAGCATATCTACCTTGAAGCTAACGCTGAGCGTTATCATTCTCTAAGACAATACTTTGAAGCTTATTACTGCTATCGCCATCAATTGGTGACTCGTCAAGGAAAGCCAGATTGGGAACAGATTTTTGGTGTTGCTCGACGAACAAAGCAAGCTGCGAATATTACCGATCGAAAACAAACAGTAAGGGAGCTTTTATTGCCATTATCAGTACTTACTGGGAAGTTAAAAACGCTGGTAAGAGATGAGCGATTAACGCTTGAAGCCATTTCTCAGCTTCTTGATGACTCGCTTGAATACATCATATTAGGTCGTCAGGAATGGCAAGTGCTGAAAAAGCATGGGTGGCTTGAAGTGATGCCGCCAGAGTATTATCAGCCGACGAACCCGTCATACCTTGATACCTATCTTCGTTTTCAACTAGTTGGTATTGAATTGTAATAACTCGAATAATTTGCGCCCCTTAGCAAATTGGTCGTTATTCAGCCCACATCTAGAGCACCTGTTCTAAGCTGTTGAAGTCATGAATGATTAGGGCGGTTTGATATGGATGTGATACAGAATGATAACGGTTCTTCAGCGCTGGTTGTTGAAGGTGGTGCTATGAGGGGTATTTTTGCTGCTGGCGTACTCGATACGTTTTTAGAAAAGGATCATCGTCCTTTCGACTTTTGTATTGGGGTCTCTGCAGGCTCAACGAACCTAGCATCATGGCTTGCGAACCAATATGGTCGTATTTATCACGTTATTACTGATTACTCCTGTCGACCAGAGTTCATTGATTTATACCGTTTTATTAAAGGCGGGCATTGGCTTGATCTTGATTGGCTTTGGGATATCACAATTGCTGAAATTGAGATCGACCGCAATACCTTAATGCGTCAACCAATTCCTTTATACGTTGTAACCACTAAAGTTAAATCGGGTGATGCGGCGTACATACAAGCAACTGCCGAAAATTTAAATGAGTTATTGAAAGCTTCTTGTTCCGTGCCTATTGCTTATCGAAATTATCCAGAAATTCATGGTGAACCGATGACAGACGGTGGTGTGGCGGACTCAATACCGGTTATTAAAGCCTATGAGATGGGGGCAAGAGACATTACTGTTGTTCTTTCTCGACCTAAAGGTTACCGTAAATCGGCGCCAAAGAATAAATGGTTAGTTCGGAAGCTACTGTCAGATACACCTGAATTGGCGGAGGCGATGCTAAAACGAGCTGATGCATACAATAAAGCGATTGATTTTATTGAAAACCCGCCAGTTGACTGTAAGTTAACGGTTATTGCACCTCCGGAAGATTTTGCAGTTGGGCGTGTAACCACAGATAAACAAAAGTTGGATGCCGGTTACCAACAAGGTGTCGCGGCATTTTCTTCTTTTTCCACAATTTCAACACTATAACCCATTTAAAATGCAATGATTTTTTCATTAATGAGTTGGAATGAAAGCAGCGAACCTCCACCATCTTTTTTTTGGAGGGACAAGCTTTATTTGAATTTTTATCTCGATATTGTTAGTCTGCGCACTTTATTTATGCTTACCGAGTTTATATGCGGCGGGCATTTCGTTTTTACTTTTCGATTAAAAAGTATTGCAGGGTATTCTTAAACCTTAGTTATGGATAGTACGTTTAATAAACATTGTTCCGCAAATACGTGTAGTTCAACGAGAAAATACAGTATTGGAACCACAGATTACCAAGTCGGTCAGGATAATATTCAAAAGTGGGGGGTCGATATACATAACCCCGTGTTCGGTATTAGCGCCGGCCTCATTATCCTCCTCCTTTCTGCACTCCTCCTCGCTGATCCAACTACTGCAAACGAAACACTAACGAGTGTTCGTAACAGCATCATGGCTAAATTTGATGTGTTTTTTATGTGGTCAACTAACTTTTTTGTTCTGTTTACCATGATGTTGATTATATCGCCATTTGGTAAAATTCGAATTGGTGGTAAGCAAGCAAAAACTGAACATTCAACCCTGTCTTGGGTAACAATGTTATTTGCTGCAGGTATGGGTATTGGCTTATTGTTTTGGGGGGTCGCTGAACCAACGGCTTACTTCACTAACTGGTGGGGAACTCCATTAAATGTTGAGCCATTTACGGAAGAAGCGAAATCATTAGCACTGGCTGCCACTGTTTATAACTGGGGCATCCATGGATGGGCTGTCTATGGCGTTGTGGGACTTGCTCTGGCTTTCTTTTCTTTTAATAAAGGACTGCCATTATCAATCCGCTCGGTTTTTTATCCAATAATTGGTGATAGAACGTGGGGCTGGGCTGGTCATATCATTGATATCATGGCTGTACTTGCGACGTTATTTTCCCTTGCCACATCACTTGGCCTTGGTGCACAGCAAGCTGCGAGTGGTATCAATCACGTATTTGGCATTCAAAGCGGCATTGGCTTGCAGCTGATGGTTATTGTTTTTGTGACCTTAATTGCAATTATATCGGTTGTTCGAGGCATTAATGGCGGTGTAAAAGTATTGAGTAACATCAATATGGTACTAGCATTTTCGCTATTAGCTTTTATGCTGGTTATGAGTTTTGATGTTATTGCCGTATCAATTCCAAACACTTTCGTTGCTTATGCAGAGAACTTTGCTGCTCTTAGTTATCCGCATGACCGTGGTGATGCTACATGGATGCAGGGTTGGACAATATTCTACTTTGCATGGTGGATTTCATTAGCCCCATTCGTCGGCATGTTCATTGCCCGTATTTCTAAAGGCCGTACAGTACGTGAATTCCTATGCGCCGTAATTTTTGTACCAACGTTAGTGACATTGATATGGATGGCGACATTCGGTGGTATTGCTATCGATCAAGTTGTTAACAAAGTCGGTGAACTGGGTACGAATGGTTTGACTGATATCTCTCTATCATTATTCCACGTATTCGATGCCATCCCGTATGGTAATTTATTGTCCGTATTGTCGATTGTATTAGTATTAATCTTCTTTATTACCTCATCAGATTCTGCTTCGCTTGTGGTCGACAGTATCACATCGGGTGGGAAGATTGATGCGCCAGTGCCACAGCGTATATTCTGGGCGGTAGTGCAGGGTGCTATTGCTGCAACGATGCTTTGGCTTGGTGGTACCGAATCGCTACAAGCCTTGCAAGCTGGTGTTGTGACGACTGGGTTACCATTTACCGCTGTAATTCTGGTTATATGTGTAGGCTTGATAAAAGGATTGAACTCTGAACGTGCTTTATATAAGTAACGTTTTTAGAGGGAAAACTTAAGCTTAAAAACGTAATGTGATAAATAGCAACGGCCTCAAATTTATGTTTGAGGCCGTTTTTTATCGTCAATATCGATAGATAGGTAGATTTTTCTCAATCGTACTGTCAACTACCGTGAAGAGTTGATGGTCGATGAAGCTATCAATACAGGATATATACCTTACTTAAGCGCTCTCATTCCTCAGAACATGTATAATTTTTTAAGAGTGAGTTACGTTTTAAGTAGCAGCTGTTGCATTGGTTTAAAGGACTTATACTTTGAATGATAAAAGAATTCAGCAAGTTGGTTTTTCTGGTGGGTGTTACTGGTGTATCGAAGCGGTATTTCAATCGCTAATCGGAGTTCGTTCTGTACGGCAAGGCTGGATAAAACCCATTAATGGATTAAGCTATACCGAAGGGGTGTTTATTGATTTTGACCCTGATGATATATCGTTAGAAGTGCTCATTGCGGTACACCTTCATACCCACGATTGCACCACTAGTCATGCACTGCGCTACCGATACCCTTCAGGTGTTTATATTTTGAACGAAGCGCAACGCACAGCGGCTATGCGAGCAATGGCGCTGAATCAAGCCGACTTCACGAAGCCCTTGTTAACTCGAGTGTATGATTTTGGCGATTTTAAGTTGAGTAAAGAATCACAATGGGATTATTACTACTCTGATCCCCAAAAGCCATTTTGCCTGTCAAAAATAAACCCTAAACTACAGTTGTTGCTTGCCCGATTTTCTGATCATATTAGCGATGAAAAACAAGCGATCATCCGAGGTGTATAGAAAATTGGAAGTAATAAAACGTACTTTTAATTACCTGACTAGATATTACCTGTGTTCGTACCATCAATCTTCCTTTGGTGGTAGACTTTAGAAAAAATTGATGGGGTTCTGTTTTTGTGGGCTGATAACTTACGAGTGTTTTCTGTTTTTGCTGTGGTTTTATTACACGTCGCTTCTGGTTTTGTTAGTGATATTGATATAGCTAACCCTATATACGGTAGTCGTAGCTGGTGGGCTGGTAACATATATGCTTCTATAACTATGTGGTGCATCCCTTTATTTGTAACTGTTAGTGGTTATTTCTTACTAAATAAAACAGAATCAAATGTTGTTTTTTTCAAAAAAAGAATAAAGAAGGTTCTGATCCCTCTCTTATTTTGGTCTTTGTTTTATTCGCTTTGGGTGGTTCTTAAGTATTATATTAGAGGTGATATATCTACAGCCTACTTTACGGTTGCTAAAGGGTGGGCGCTTGGTGAACCTTACTATCACCTTTGGTATCTTTTTATGATACCTTTTTTATATCTAGTGACACCTGTTCTAAGGGTTATTATAAACGCACTTAAACAAAAGGAATTTTTCGCATTTATTAGCGTCTGTTTTGCATTAGCTATGCTATCTGCTCTTTCAAATGTTGTTCTTTTATATTTTGATTTGAGCGCTAAAGTTAGCTTGTTTACAAATGACTTTTTAAGTTATTTAGGCTACTTCTGCTTGGGTGGATATATCGCCAAGTATAGAGTTAAGGCCAATGTTAATTGGTGCTTAGCGATATTTATACTGGCTTTATTGATTACTATTAGCGGTAGCTATTATATAACACACCTTTATTTTTACTCATATTTAAGTATTAATATTACTGCTGCATCCATAGCATTGTTCTTCCTAATTAGAGAGTACGCCAACAACGACTTGAAGTTAAGTCGTTTCGCGGTTCATAGTTTTGGCATTTATCTTATACATCCACTTTTTATAAAATCAATATCCTCGTTTGGTGAACAGTGGTTACTAGAGAAGATGGATGTATATTTATATATATTGTTAGTGGCATTTTTAGCCTTTTGTCTATCGTATATAACCGCTTTTTGCATGAGTAAAGTGAGATATTTAAATCGATGTATCTAGTGCGAAAAAAAAGCAGACCATGATGGTCTGCCAAACTACTTTATGCAGGTGTGTATTTTCGTTATTGGAATATTTTTACGCCGCGCCGATAATGCCACCATCAGTGCGAGTGATGCGAATAACAGAAGATCGTGGTATTGATTTACCGCCATCAGGGAAATGTGAGGACGCTAAATCTTCACCTGGATGCTGAACGCCAACAAACATGGTTGTTTGGTCTGGGCTGAATGTTAAACCAGTAATTTCACAAGCAACAGGGCCAGTTAAAAAGCGGCGTACTTCACCTGTGTTTGGATCGCCGCATAGCATTTGATTGTTACCCATGCCTTCGAAATCACCTTTATTCGAGTATTTACCGTCAGTTTGAATCCATAGGCGACCTGCGTTGTCAAAACCGACACCATCAGGGCTATTAAACATGTTATCTGCATTAATGTTGTCACTACCGGCCATTAACCCTTCATGTACGGTTGGGTTGCCAGCAATTAAGTAGAGATCCCAATCGAAGTTTTTCGAGGTATGGTCTGAGCCAGAAGGTGACCAACGAACAATGTGGCCATACGGATTTTTTTCTCGTGGGTTAACAGCATCAACCGGTTGGTTAGCTTTAACGCCGCGGTACTTGTTATTGGTTAACGTACAGAAGACTTGCTGATTTTTTGGATTGATGGCAACCCACTCAGGACGGTCCATCGTCGTTGCGCCAACCTGTGTTGCCGCTTTACGTGCGAAAATCAAAATTTCAGCTTGGCTAGCAAAACCGTTTTCGGGTGTAAGCCCATTTTTACCATGTGTAAGCTCAATCCATTCACCTTTGCCTTCTAGCTCACCTTCTTTAGCTGTGAATTTAGCGACATATAATGTGCCTTCATCTAGCAAATCACGATTGGCTGCTGGGTTAGATGGATTGTATTTATTTTTAGAGACAAAGCGGTAAAGGTGTTCACCACGCTCGTCATCACCAAGGTACACAACCACATAGCCATCATTGTTAATTGTTAATGCGGCATTTTCGTGTTTGAAGCGACCAAGGGCTGTTCGTTTTTTTGGTGTAGAATTTGGGTTCATTGGATCGATTTCAACAACCCACCCATGGCGGTGTGGCTCGTTAGGGTTTTTAGCAAGGTCAAATCGCTCATCATGCTTATACCACTGATAATCCCAGTCATCTTTTGATAAGCCGTAACGCTTATAGTTACTATCAAGGGCAGGGTTACTGTCGGAGCCAAATACGCCGTTGAAGTTTTCTTCACAAGTAAGGTATGTGCCCCAAGGTGTTTCACCGTTTGCACAGTTATTGAACGTGCCGAGTACCTTTGTACCTTTAGGATCTGCCGCCGTTTTCATGAGATCATGACCGGCAGCCTCACCAGTAATTTCCATTTCAGTATTAGCTGTAATACGACGGTTTAGGCGACCTTCTTGATTGATCACCCACTTGCCGTTCTTCTTATGAAGCTCAACCACAGAAATACCATGTGCAGCTTGAGACTTGAGTACATCATCAGCCGTTAAGTTTTTCCCTTGATGGCCAAATAGGTAAACATGGTTGGTGTATTCGTTATTCACAGATAATACGGCGCGATCATCGCTGATTTGAAAGAACGTCATGCCATCGTTGTTATCACCAAACTGTTGAAGCTGTGCTTTACTGTCTGCACCCTGTGTGAAGCTTGGCGCGCCTTTAAACATTGGGTCGCCCCAAGAGATGATGACATCGGCTTGATAGCCTTTAGGGACGACAATATTATCTGCAGTAGAAGCCGGAATCGCGTCAAAACCCAGTAGGTGATTATTCGTTTGTTTAGTACTGGCGATAGCTTGTGCAATTGGTGCAGAGGCAAAGAAAGCCACAGTACTTGTTGCCGTGCTTGCTTTTAGAAACTGGCGACGATTAATACCTTTACGAATTATGCCATTGAACTCTGGCTCTTCATTGCGTGGGTGTAGAAGGCTATCTAGGCGATCAAGACGACTCATTATTACTTCCTTTTTCTTATTAATTCCAACGGATAGTCGTTGGTGCGTAAAGCTGTTTTATGCAGTCAATCGTAAAGCGGTATTGTTTCACTTTTGTTAATGATTGATGACGGAATTTTGATTTTATTAGCAAGAAAATGAAAACGGTTGCGCAACCGTTTGCCTTGATTTGTTTCAAAGTGTTTCAATAATGACCGATCACACTTTTCAGTATTGTATTTCTTCCATATCACTATAAAATCCGCGCCAAAGACGGATTCTATTGTATATTTTTGGTGATATGGACCAAAAGTTTCTACTTCGAGACCTATTCTCGAAACTACAATTGAACATGCTAGCGACATTGTAGGCGCTCGCTGCTGCTCCAACCCTTGAATATCAATTTGATACCTGTCTTATACCAAGTGACAACTACTTTTAACACCTTAGGATCTTTGTTGTGAATCTGGATAAGATATTCAAGCTTACGGAACGTAAATCAACGGTTTCAACTGAAATTTACGCTGGTTTTATTACTTTTTTGGCCATGAGCTACATTCTTGCCGTTAACCCAGCCATTTTGGGTGATATTCCGGGGATGGACCGCGGTTCACTTTTCACAGCGACAGCGTTGGCTTCAGCATTAGCCACCTTAGTCATGGGCTTATGGGGTAATTATCCGGTCATGCTAGCGCCGGGTATGAGTATGAATGGCTTTTTTAAAGGCATTCTACTAAGTGGTTCTATTGCTCTGGTTTGGCACGAAGCATTATTGGGTATCTTCCTATCGGGTATTATTTACCTGATTCTTAGTATGACTTCGATTCGTAAGACTCTGATTGAGTCTATTCCTGAAGATTTGAAGCTTGCAATTTCGGTTTCTCTAGGCCTGTTCATTGCTTTTCTTGGGTTAAAAAACGCCGGCATTATTGTTTCAAACCCTATTATCTTAGTAAGCCTAGGTGATGTGACGAACCCGCAAGTTGCGATTGCGTATATTTCAACTTTCATTGCTTTAGGGTGCATGATTCGCAATATTAAACTTGCGACCTTCATTGCTTTTGTCTCTGCCATTGTATTAACTATGCTTGCCGATTTCTTTATGGGCACAAGCAATGCACCAATTCCTGATTCTATATTCTCATTGCCACCAAGTATTGCACCGACATTTGGGCAGATTTTTAACTTTTCTGGCTTTACACCTGAAAAGCTATTTGATTTGTTTTTCATTGTCCTTATCTTCTTAATCGTCGACTTCTTTGATGGCTTGAGCACCATTGTTGGGGTAGGGCGCGATGCCGGTATCATTGATAAAGACGGCAAGGTTCCAAATGCGAAGTCAGCATTGGTTGCAGATGCAGGCGGTACGGTTGTAGGTGCGGTATTGGGTACAACCTCTGTAACAGCATTCTCAGAGTCTGGCATTGCGTCGTCGCAAGGTTCTAAAACAGGTTTGAGTGCGGTTGTAGTTGCAGGGTTGTTTTTTGTCTCACTATTCCTTTATCCGGTATTCTCCATCTTCTCTGCTGCAATGGTTGCGCCAGCAATGGTCGTTGTCGGTGTATACATGATTGGCCGTATTGCAGATATAAGCTGGGATGTTGTTGAAGTACGTATAGCGTCTTTCTTTACCATTATGTTCACGTTGCTATCATTCTCACCTGCAAACGGTATGGCAATGGGCTTTGTGAGCTATGCATTCTCGATGGTTGTCGCTGGAAAGGGTAAAGAAGTACATCCATTAATTTACAGCTTAGCTGCGATGTTTTTGACGTATCTGATCTTCATCTAAGCGAAGAGTTTAGGTGATTAACTGAAGCGACCAAATTGGTCGCTTTTTTTAGGCTAATGCCTGTGACCGCAGAATGACAAAAACGCTGAGTAAATAGGTATAGCTCTAAGTATTTTAAAACTTTTTAGCAGGAAAATACTTAGATCACGAAATAACTGTGTGAATGTTTTTTATACTCTAATATCCTTATAAATGGAATTTGCGCCTAAAATTTAGTCGTTAATCGTTGATTTATATTAAAACTTGACATTGTAGTGGTGAGAATGGTTTGATCTATATGTTTTTCTATTATTTATAGGGCTAAGTATTCTTGGTGAAAGTTGTACCAAGTAGGGTTTAATGATGAGTAAAGTAGATAAGTACAGTATCGATAATACGGATTATACGGTAGGTCAGGATAACGTCCAAAAATGGGGGTTTGATGTTCATAATCCCGTGTTTGGTACCAGCGCTGGCTTGATTGTTTTGTTTTTGGTTGCAGTTTTAATCAGCGACCCTACTACAGCTAAAGAAACCCTTAACGGCGTAAAGAATGGCATCATCGATCACTTTGATTCGCTATTTGTTTGGGCTGCGAATATTTTTGTTATATTTTGTCTTGCTCTAATTGTTTCACCATACGGTAAAATTCGAATTGGTGGTCAAGATGCAGAAGCCGACTACTCTCGTATGTCTTGGTTAGCAATGCTATTTGCTGCCGGTATGGGTATTGGCCTGATGTTCTGGAGTGTTGCAGAGCCTGTTGCTTACTATACTGGTTGGTTTGGTACGCCATTGAATGTAATGGCAAACACACCTGAAGCTAGGGAATTGGCACTGGGTGCAACCATGTACCATTGGGGTCTACACCCATGGGCTATTTATGGTGTTGTTGCATTATCTCTTGCCTTCTTTGCTTATAACAAAGGCTTACCACTTTCCATCCGTTCAATTTTCTACCCAATTTTAGGCGACCGTGTTTGGGGTTGGCCTGGTCACATTATTGATATCTTCGCTGTTATCGCAACGATGTTTGGTTTGGCTACATCGCTTGGTTTAGGCGCACAACAAGCTGCAAGTGGTATTGAGCATGTCTTTGGCTTTGATGGTGGCATAGGCCTGCAAATTGGCGTGATTGTTGTTGTTACCATGCTTGCGGTTGTATCCGTTGCACGCGGTATCGATGGTGGTGTAAAGCTACTTAGTAATATAAATATGTTAGTGGCGATAGCGCTACTTGTATTTGTCGCACTTGCTAGCTTTGCGGTTTCTATGGGGACAATTCCAGCAACAGTGTCGGGTTATGCCGAGAACTTTGTAGCGCTAAGTAACCCACATGGTCGTGAAGATCAGTCTTGGATGCATGGCTGGACAATCTTCTACTGGGCTTGGTGGATGTCATGGTCACCATTCGTAGGTATGTTTATTGCGCGTGTATCAAAAGGCCGTACTGTTCGTGAATTTATGATTGCAGTTCTGATTGTACCGACACTTATTACGACCCTTTGGATGTCTGTATTTGGTGGTCAGGCAATTGATCAGGTCATAAATGGCGTTGGTACGCTTGGTGCGAACGGTTTAACATCTGTTCCACTAGCGATGTATGAAATGTTTGACTCACTACCAATGAGTTCATTCCTTTCTATTGTGGCGATTATCTTGGTTATGGTGTTTTTCATTACGTCATCTGACTCAGGTTCACTGGTTATCGATAATATCACCGCTGGTGGTAAAATTGAGTCACCAATGCCACAACGCATCTTCTGGGCTGCACTACTAGGTGCGGTTGCAGCAGTGATGCTTTATGTCGGCGGTACTGAAGCCATTGAAGCATTACAAGCAGGTGCCATTTCTACAGCATTGCCATTTGTATTCATTCTGCTGTTGATGTGTGTGAGCTTGATTATGGGCTTTAAAACAGAAAAGTTCCGCTAATCGAGAATTATCTACTCGTTTAGTCGTAAAAAGTAAAACGCCGCAAATTTTGCGGCGTTTTTTATTGCCTGTCGTTTGTGGAAAATCACAACCAAACTTCTGACAACGGTGTATCCGGCGAGAAGTGGTAAGCAATCTGGGCCTGTAATAGCTCAGCCGTTGCAAGCGCATCCGTTAGGGCATGGTGTGGTTGATAAGGCGGTAAACCATATCGTTGACGAGCCCGGCCTAAACGAACTGACCCAGGGCGAATGCCTTTCATACGGTTGATTAAGCCGCCAAATTTACGCTGTTGTATCGCCGATTCTATCGCAAGCGTGTCAATAACAGGGAAATGTATTCCTTCATTCAGCCGATCATGCAGCGCTTGATTCATGAACTCGCGCTCAATTTGCTTGTAGTGAACAACAACAATTTTTCCTGCTAATGAATCTAATACTTTCTCTAGAATTTTTAGCAAATCTGGTGCGTTTTCTACTTCCGAGTCTGTAATGCCATGAATAATAACAGACTCCTCTTCAAGCGGGCGATGAGGGTTAACAAACCACTGGGCTGAGTCACGACAGCGAATACGGTTTATGTTAAAAGGAATAACGCCAATACTGATGATGGCATCTTTTTTGGGGTCTAATCCTGTTGTTTCAAAATCAAGTGCGACGAATTCAACGTCTTTCAAGGGTGTTGAACCACTCGGCACTGGGGTTGAGTAATACTGTTTGATGCGCGTATCGGTTGCTGATTCAAGCAAAGTATTGAAGAATGTCGGCCATTCAGGGGTTGAACGGGTATTCAGCAGCTGACGGTTCGACTTTTTTGATTTTGAACCTGAAGATGTATCACTCATTAACGACGATTCCCTTGATAGCGGAATTTAATAAAGTTTTGAGCATTGCTTAGGATTTGGAATGCTGCTTTTAAATTTCGTCGTTCAAAATCTGACATGTTTTCAGGTTCAATGCTGTTATCAGCTTCGATCTCAGCTTCTATGTCGAGCGCTTGATGTCGAATACGTACCATGTAGATAAATTCCATCGCGTCGCGTAAATCTTGCCCTCGTCCTTTTGGTAAGATGCCAGAGTCAATGATGTCATCTAAACGTTCAAATGAATTCTGAGCACGAGAACCAACTGCCAGGGAGTGCACTCGAATGAGGTCAGCGAGTGGGGCTGTACCACGGCGTTTCAGGTTAATGGAATTTCGGTGCTGGCCGTCTTTCTCCATCACGAAGTCTTTAAAGAAGCCGAGTGGTGGTGTGCGAGTAATCGCATTTCGTGCTAAACAAGCAAGGAATCGGTTGTTTCTTCGTGCTCGACGAATAACAAAACCATTTAGCTGTTCAGCCCACTTTTCGCGCCCATAAACACCAGCAAGGTCGAAATAGATAGAGCTGTTAAGTAATGCTTGAGGCTTAGGATTATCTATCCATTCAGCAAAGCAGTCTTCCCATTGACTACGGGTTTTACGCCACTCAGGGTTGGTTGCCATAATGTCGCCAGTACAATAGGTATAGCCACAAGCTGCCAGTCCGTCACAGATAAAATGTGAAAACTTTTCGAAATATTCACCATGAATTTTTTCATCGTAGCTATCGTCTAAAATAAGTGCGTTATCTTGGTCGGTAACAATGAGTTGTTCATCCCTCGCCATTGACCCTAGGGCGATTAAGCAATAAGGAATCGGTGGCGGACCAAATTTTTCTTCAGCAAGTTCAGCGAGGCGTTGCTTGAAACTCCGGCCAATAACGGACATGGCGCTACCTACCATATGTGCATTGGCATCTTCATTTACCATACGCACAAAACAGTGTTTAACCTGTTCAGAGACGACTTGCAGCTCATCAATTGTTTGCTGCTGGAATATGGTACTGACGAGTAACAAGCTATTTTGTGATTCGTAACGAACGATATCTGTTAGCCCAATAACCCCGATTGGATATTTATTTCTTAATACGGGTAAGTGATGAACGTTATAACGCAGCATGGTTAACATTGCTTCGAAAACATAGGCGTTATGATCGAGTGAAATGAGCTCTGTGGTCATCACTTCAGACACTGGCGTTGAAATATCAATGCCTTCAGCTATTACACGCGAACAAAGGTCACGGTCAGTAATAATTCCGACTAAAGGGTCATATTCCTCATCACTATTATCCCGCTCAGGGTCGGTAATAAGTAACGATGAAACGCTTTCTTCTGCCATGGTCATTGCTGCAGTCTGAATCGACTCGTTCTTCGCAATCATTATGGGTTCACGTGCCAGTAGAGTGCGTACTTTTGATGTGGTTAAATCATTCTCTGCTGAGTGAGTAGATACCGCATTTCGCAATCGTGTATTTTCTTCAACTTCAACAAAGTCAGCAAAGGAATCAAATTCATCACACAGCGAATTGAAAATTTGTTCAGGGATACAGTAAACTAGTGTGTCTTCAATAGCACGAGCTGGCATTCGAACGCGATTACTCATCAATAGACCCATTTGTCCAAACAAGTCGCCTTCATCTATACGGTTATACAACTCACCTTTTCGACGGTAAATCTCTACGGTACCACTACGAATGAGGTATAAATCATGTATATCGTCTCCAAAATTTAAAACCATGGTATCAGCACGATAGTAAGAGACTTCAATATTCAGAGCGATATGCTTGAGGGCGTCTTCTGGTAATTGCTTAAAGGGGGTGTATTGGCTGATGAAGTTGAGAATTTCGAGCTGTTCAGCTTCCATGTGCTTTCCATATATTGCGCGTTCTTGTATGCGTTAAGTATACCGATAATCTTTAACTCTGTATGTTATTGATGGTGATGAATGAGAGGTTAACTCTCTAAGAACAAGGGACTATAGACGAATTCGAGGGCTAGAGGCCCGTCGCGAGAAAGTAAATTGACCACTACAATGATTGAACACTTGAAGCTATTCGATATTATAAAGGTTAAAGGACCACGACATTAGCTTACGGACAAGTATATGCACATCCAACCTTGTACTTATGAACAACATGCAGAAGCCATTCTGGATATTTTTAATGACGCCATTTTGAATACAACAGCACTGTATGAGTATGAACCGCGAAATATGCTTGTTATGAAGCGTTGGTTTAATACCAAAGTAACCTGTGGTTACCCTGTTATAGGTGCATTTGATCGTCATGGCGAGCTTATGGGGTTTGCGACATTTGGTCGCTTTCGTGAGCAACCGGCTTTTCAATTCACCGTGGAGCATAGCGTGTACATCCATCCTGATTTCAGGGGGAGGGGAGTTGCTAAGCAATTACTGGATGCCATTATTGATGCTGCAAAAACGCAAAATTTTCATGTTATGGTCGGTGCGATTGATGCGGAAAATTCGGCAAGTTTAGCGCTTCATGAAAAAAGAGGTTTTCGTAAGCAAGGCACGATTACGCAGGCTGGGTATAAATTTGACCGCTGGCTCGATTTGGTTTTTTATCAATATGATTTAGGAAAAACAAACGAGCAGTTTCAATAAGCGACTTACAGTGAGCCTTATCGATAGCATGTTATAAAACCCCAAACACAGTTAGTGACTAAAAAAGCATCATATGACGTCATGTTATTGTTAATTTTGTGATTTTTATTGCAGTCACATGCATTTACTACATAATACTGTTTATTTATCCAGTTTTGAGGCGGTGACTGTACATTAATGGAGTAAACTTCATTCTAGTGATAGTCGTGTAGTGTGAATAATGTGGCTAATTTCAAAACACATCTTGGATCAGCCGCGATAACCAGTAGTTTAGCGGCGACTGCGTTATTGTCTGCGGGGCATGTTGTACCAATAACAGCACTGTGGCTTATGCTGTTGGGTACAGTTGGTGGTTTACTGCCCGATATTGACTCAGATAACTCAACATCAATGAGTACATTATTCCGACTATTCGGCGGGTTGGTTACATTTAGTTTTGTAGGCCATATCTATCAAATGGTATCGATGCTAGAGCTTATGGTCTATGGCTGTTTTTGTTATTTAACTATTCGATATAATTGTAAGTCTACGCTAGAAAAAATAACGGTTCATCGCGGGTGCTGTCATTCATTGGCATTTATCCTCCTTTCGGGGCTATTTACGGTCTGGCTACTTTATTTGCTTGGCTATAATGATGTTACTGCGTGGCTCTCTGGCTGCTTTCTATTTTTTGGTGGTATTGTCCACCTGCTACTTGATGAACTTTATAGTGTTGATTTAGCGAACCGTCGGTTGAAGATGTCGTTTGGATCGGCATTAAAAGTATTCTCACCGAAAAACCCATTCTTAAGCGCGCTGCAATGCGTACTAATAGGTATGCTATATATTCATAGTCCCTCTTGGGATAGAACGGTGGTAGAGGTAAGTAATTGGAGTGAATTTCGTTTTAAGCCAGAATGGCTTAATCGCGAAGAGGTAACCCGCTTTTTTGACAGCGTTATTTCCTCAACCCGAGATGCAATGAATAACAAAGCAAGTTGATGTGGGTAAGTAATCGCAACAGTGGGCTTTCACTATTAATATATTGATAAGTATCAACATTCCTTTATGGATACATGTTAAAGTCCCCAGCTAAATATTTTATAAATAGCTATCTTTGAATGTAGGTTCCATATGTTGTTGAATATTAATAATATTTCAGTGAGAAAGCAGGTGTTGATACCTGTTCTGCTGATTTGCTTAATCATGTTAATCGCTTTTACGGTGGTTGCAAAGCAATCTGCTGCTCAGCGTGAGCGTAATAATGATGTTACATTCAATGCATTGCACCATAAGACCAACATTCAGCAAGTATTGGAAAACACGTTTAATATTCGAGTGAGTGCTATTTATGCATTAAATGATGAGGTCGCATTCCGTAACCTTGATCAGACTATACAGCAAGGGTTCAATGAGAATAAAACGCTGTTGAATAAAATTGCTGAGAATTCCGCACTTTCGAATGCTGTAAATAATGTGAATTCACGAACTGAAAGTTATAAACAATTTATTCAAAGTCAATTGAAACCTTTTGTGGTGAAATCAGCGAGCATGGGCGTTACTCAGCCTGAAGCTGAGCGTATGTCAACAAGCTTTCAATTAGCTGGTACAGAGTTAATTGATGCTATCGATCAATTATCGCTGGCTATTAATAATAATGTTGAAGTGCAGCTTCGTGAAGTGGCTGAAGATTATCGCCAAATGATGCGAAGCATCATGGTTATAATGTCAGGTATCGTTGCCATTGGGTTATTTATTGCTTGGTACCTTTCAGGTCGTATTGTTCAACCCATTGTTGCGGTAAGAGATGTATTGCGTCAACTGTCTCAAGGTAATTTGACGGTACGTTCACAAGAAGCGGGTGTTAATGAAATCGGTGAACTTAGTCGAGATCTAAATAACACGCTTGATAGATTGCAAGACACTATTTCTTCTTTAAATCGTATCAGTGAAGAAGTGTCGTCAGCGTCAACAGAGCTTACCGCTGTCATGGTTTCGGCACAAAATAATGCGCAGAGTGAACTTGCAGAGATTGAACAAGTTGCTTCTGCGGTCAATGAATTATCGAGTACGGCTGATAATGTGAGCACTAATGCGGGTGAAGCCGATACATGCACAAAACAAAGTCAGAAAATGGTCGATGAAGGTCAAAGTGTGTTCGTACAAAGCGAGCAAGCTAACCGTGAAACATCAGGTAAAATGTCTGAAGCCGCAAAAGTAGTATTGCACCTTCGTGAGCAAACAGGTCAGGTCAGTAAAGTTATTGATGTCATTCAAGGTATTTCAGAGCAAACAAATTTATTAGCCCTGAACGCCGCTATTGAGGCTGCACGAGCTGGGGCTTCTGGGCGAGGCTTTGCAGTTGTAGCGGATGAAGTACGCTTATTGGCAGCAAGAACACAAGATTCAACACGTGAAATACAAGCTATTATCGAAGATTTACAAGCACAATCGGTTAATGCAAACCAGGGCATGCAAGAATCACTGCAAATGTTAGAAGAGTCAGAAAATCTAACCAGTTTAGCAAATGAAGTATTTGAAGGTATTACTGATGCCATGAGTGTTATTGGTGACATGAACACGGAGGTTGCAACAGCGGCTGAGCAGCAATCGCAAGTTACCCAAGATATTAATCGTAACGTTGTGACGATGTCAGAGTTGGTTCACCAGAATGTGGTGGGTATATCCCAAAGTGCTAGCGCAAGTGAAGAGCTTGCCCAATTAGCAGAACATCAACGTAAGCAGCTTTCGTTCTTTAAATGCTAGTTGTGCTCTAGTTACTCGTTGTAGATGCAAAAATGGGAGTGAATACTCCCATTTTTATAACAATGGACGTCATACGGCTTCTTCAACTTTTCTTTCGGGTGTACGGAATATATTGATAATTGCTTGCACAGTGTAATAGCCACAGATACAAGTAAAAATGATAGCCGATAAATTTTCACCGAAAGATACTGACGCGCCAACCATATCAAACACTTCACCACCAAAGCCTTTTACATGCTCTAATGCCCATATATAAACAAGATATAATTTAGTTAGAGTAATAAAGACTAGGTATGCTTTACCATAGGGGGTCATCAGAAATTGCTTGATGCTCGTCCAAATACCTTTCATTTTCTTCTCGCTTAATGTTGTTGATAACGAGACAAAGTGTATGAGAAAACCTTAGTACATATTTACCATTTCACGCCACATACTGAACTACCTTCCTTACCAATACTTATAATCATAAATTATCACTTGGCGCATAATGGTAAGTAGTAAGGGTAAATCTGCATATAATATAGGCCAGCATCCAGAGCAAGTTTACGAATAAGTATTTATTCTTGAGGTTGGTATGAGTAAAAGTGACAGTGAATTAGTAAAGAATGAGCCGTCTTCAAAAGAGTTGGATTTCGAGATAGACGGAGATAATTTGCAAGCTAAGAAAATAGCGATAGCACCACAGAAAGTGACGTTGTATGTTTTGTTAGTATGTATCGGCTTATTCATATTTTATGTGCTTGCTGATCGCGTGATCCCGAGTACAGATATGGCTAGGGTGCGTGGTAATGTTGTGCCATTAACGCCATTAGTCTCTGGCGAGATAACAGCTGTGCATGTTAAACCCAATGACGTTGTTGGCATAGGGGAGCCGTTGATTGAGATCGATCAATCAGATTATCGTATTGCTGTTAAGAAAGCAGAGCAAGGGCTTGAAATTGCCGGTAAGCAGATTGGTGTACAAACTGCGTCCATTAAAGCGGCACAGGCTCAACTCTCTGATGCGATTGCCAATCAAGAAAATACTCGCCGCCAAGCGAACCGAGTGTTATCAATGGTCGAAAAAGGCATTGTAACGCAGTCGGATGCTGACAAAACACGGGCAACACTTGCTCAAGCTCGTGCTCAGGTCGAAAAAGCAAAAGCAGGCTTGGTACAAGCGAAGAAACAGTTAGGTCGTGACGGTGAGCAAAACACAGAAATGCAAACTGCGATTTTGGCACTTCAAAAAGCACAACTTGATTTAGAGCGTACAACGATTCGTGCACCATCCTCTGGTGGAGTATCAAACTTTCGCTTGGATGAAGGAATTTATGCCAATAAAGGCCAACCTATTATGACGTTTGTTTCAGGCGAAGATCGTTGGGTGGAGGCTTATTATCGTGAAAACAGTCTGGGTAATATTAAAGCAGGTGATACCGTTGAAATTGCGTTGGACAATGTGCCAGGTGAGATATTTACAGGGCAAGTTGCCAGTATCGACTTTGGGGTGAATTGGGGACAAGGCCATCAGTCTGGAGAGTTGGCTAGTGTAGAAAACCAAACCGGTTGGTTACGTCAGAGCCAGCGTTTCCCTGTTGTGATCCGCTTTGATGGTAAATCACCTGACGGGGCATTACGTGTTGGCGGCCAAGCAGATGTTATGCTCTATACCCAAGAAACGTCAATAATGAATATGTTTGGTAAGCTTTGGATACGTGTAATTAGTTGGTTGTCATATATTCGGTAGAGGGCAAGATAATGACGAAGCTAAACACACCAACGAGGCAAATTGTTCGATATACCTTAGGGGTTATGCTATCTATCACACTTGCTTATGGTATTAATTGGGATCTGGCATATATTATGCCGGTATTTGTCGCTAAAATTTTTATTGATAAACCTAGTCCAACGAGCCATACCGTCATAGAGTTATTTGCATCAATGATCGGTACTGTACTAATTGCGCTGTTAGTAAGTAACGGTATTACTCATTACCCGTTTATTCTCTTACTACTTATCGGCTTGCTTATGTTTTGGGCCTACTATCTATTTCAAAACCCAGAATGGAATTTCTTTGCAACATTACTGATTATTTCAACGCTTCTTATTCCCTATTTAGGGATTTCTCACCCAATTGCAGCATTAAGCTTGGGTAAGGGACTTATGATGTCAGGCGTTGGCGCTGTCGTTATTTTTTTGGCTATGCATGCCTTATTACCTGAGCCTTCGACAAGCAAAGATGAGCAAGCTGTTACTGGTGATAGAATCAAGCAACAACAGGCCATTCAGGTCAATGAATCTATAAAAGCGCTACTAATTAGTTTTCCTGTTATTGTGTTTTTTTATTATTTTCAAATACATGGCGCATTACTCACAATGGCATTCATTGGGATATTGTCATTACAAATCACGCGTTTAAAAAGTATTAAGTTATCTGTGTTCTTACTTCTTACGAATGTGACGGGAGGGGTCTTAGCTGTTGTTGCTTACGAGCTATTGGTGATAGTCCCTTGGTTTCCATTCTTAATTGCTTTGATGACATTCATCGTTATCTTGTTTGCACAGAACCTATACAGTAACCCGGAAAAAGTAGCGCTATATGCGAGTGTATTATCAGCAATGTTGGTACTCTTTGGCGCAGCCATTGCCAGTGAAGGTAAAGAAATAGACCTGAACGTTTATGTTAGGATCTGGCAGATTATTTTAGCCAGCGTATACATGGTATTAGTTGCCTGTTGGCTGGAATCTCGAGCACAACAGGGGAGTATTAGGTATTGCTAAGGGTTAAAAAACGTTTGCGGTAATCTTTCGGAGGAAAGCCCGTTAGTTTTTTAAATGCACGAGAGAAGTGCGCAATATTGGCATAACCAAGCTCTGAGGCGATATCGGTTAGTGAATATTCTTTTTGTTCCATTAGGCGGCAGGCAGTTGCGAGCATGATGTTATCTTTAATATGTTTAAAGCTAGTGTGTTCGGCTGATAGCCGTCTTTGAAGGGTACGGGTACTTGTGTTGAGTAAAGCTGCTGCTTGCTCAATAGCCATATCTTGTCGAGAAAGGTAGGGTGACAAAGCAAGATAAACAGATTCGATAAACGTTGGTGCATCAGGTTGAGTCTTTGCTACATCTGTAGGGGTTAAACTTAAACTGACGGGTAAATGGCACGGTAGCGCCATTATCTCTGTATCCAGCTCTATGGCGGCAAGTTGTCTTTCTGTATAAAAGGTTGTTCGGCGACATTTAAGAATCCCTCTTAGATGATGAGCGCCGTCTGCTTGTAATGCTATGTTATTGGGTAGCCAATTTTTTTTAGATACATACTGTATAAATTCAATGAGGTATAAGACAGAAAAAATCTCTGCCCACATAAAACCTTCCGTTATCTCTCTATTCTTATGGCGACAAATCCAAGGTGTGTTTTTAAAATATTGGATACTTAACTCAGTTGAGGGCGAATCGTGTAATATTGCCGTTCTGAGTTGTTCGAGTGCCTCACCTATCGTTGATGGTTTGTTCAGGTGCTTAAGAATTTTAGGTATGAAATATTCGCGTATAGTGGTGCGAAGTAAGTTACCGTAAAAATCGGGCTCTGCACGTTCAGACATTAGAACTAAAAGGTGCTTTATCGGTGCTTCAGGGATGTACTCATGCTTACTGGACAAAATATCGTCGGGTAGCCCAACAGTTTGCAGCAGGGGATAGATATCCTGTTCAAAGTGTTTGAGTAAAGATACAAAAGTACTGGCATGGACGGTTTTAATGAGTGGAACCAGTTGCCCCTGTTGCATGTAGTAACGCTCCGTAAAATAGTGAACATGAAAATGCTCATACACATTATATACTCATAGATAGTAACCAAGGTATCAAACTCAGAAATATAGCGCTTTTTATTACGATAAGGCTCACTGTAAAATGGTAAACCATGCTCTACCATTCACGCTATTAAGGTCAATATGAGGTAGGAATGCGTGTTTTCGATAGGTGATATCCTTATTTTCTTCGGTCTCCGTAGAGCAAGGAAGGCAGTAGTTAAACGAAAATGGAGTGGTGTAGAATTCCCAAAACAAGAGCAACCTCGCTATAAGAAACGGACCTTTTATAAAGGTTACTATATAGAAAACGGCTACGGTGATATAGATAACTGGTCTGTCAGAGTCAATGGAAAAGTCATGACAGGCAAGCTTGATTTACTACAAAAGAGCATTGATTGGTTTTGTGAGACTAAAAAACTACTGCCACCAGAATCATTTGAAGCGAAAGCAATTAGCTTCGTGAGCAATAGTCGCAGGCTTGAGGTTGAACATAACGGGTACCGTATAATTAATGACAGCACCAAGCATAATGGTTGGTACACGGTGATTAATGGGCATTTAGTCAAAGGAACAGAAACGTTGATTAAACAAAAAATAGATGACTATTTGACAGTAAAGCCAGTAGTGGAAGAAAAGCAGATACTGTAATCTAATATACTGTAATTAAAGGGCATTACTTTTACCAAAGCCCAGAATAGGACATGGAATGTTATTAACCTTCAGCTATATGATCTTGGGAGCCGTATTAGGATCACTGACTAATTTACCTATGGGTGAAATGTTTGGAGCAATGGTCGCGGTTATCAGTGCTAGCAAGCTTCATAAGGAAATGCATTTACCCAGCTCTGTACTAACGGTAATTCAGCTGATTTTAGGTATTGGGGTCGGAGCACTCATTAATGTTCAAACGTTTCACGAGACACTGCCACCTTCATTACTTATAGGCTTGCTAATTTGCTTAAGTTTGCAGATGCTACTTGGTTACATGTGGTTAAATAAAGTGGCCGGGTGGAGTAAAGATGAAAGTATGCTCGGTTCATTTCCTGGTGCAATGGGAGCCGTGTTAGCCATTGCCGATAGCCAAAAGTCACCATCTCAGCGTGTTGTATTTACTCATACCGTTCGTTTAGTCGCCTTGATGTTACTTGCTAGTGCCATAGCCATGAAGGGAGGGGATACTAACGCTGCTATTGTTCATACTCCGACAATGATCTCACCGAATTATTACGTGATAATATGGGTGTTTCTAGTTTCCTATGTACTTGGATTTATTTTGGGAAAATGGGGAATGCCGGCACCGTTTATGGTAACCAGTGTGGTATCTACGGCAGTTTTTAGGTTTGTGTTCCCTGATGTTAATGTTGAGCTTCCAGAGTTTACTGGGCTGCTTGCAATGGTGTTATTAGGCGGTTTAGTTGCTGTCAGAGTTCAGTTTGTTACATTCCGTGAGGTGTTACGGTACATATGGGCAGGGATAGCAGTCATGCTCATCGGGCTCTCGGTGACACTGGTTGTTGCAGGAGTCTTTAGTAGTTTGCTGAATAAACCATTTCTAGTATTAGTGATGTCCTGGGTGCCCGGTAGCATAGAAGCTATGACTGCGACAGCGTTATTATTAGGAATAGAGCCTGCACTTGTTATGATTAGCCATGTGGTCAGATTACTACTTTTACATTTATTTCCAGTCTTTATGCTGTTGAAGTCAAAGATGAGCCTAACAAAACAATCAAAACAGAAGTAACGCTGTCACCGTTCTTTGGGTAAGCTTAAGCATGATGCTTCCAGTTTAGACTAGCTATATTGATGGCCACTGTTGACAATGGAAAAATATTTTCCATTGGGATACTCTGCTAACGACTTTCACATTAATTAAATTGAGGCGCATTGTTGTTGCCTACTGAAAGCGAGACTCAAAATCACTCTGGGCGTCTTCAAGCTCGAGCATTAATTTATCTAAATCATTATATTCTCCTTTGATAATTGCTTGCTGCACTTTATGTTGAGCACTTATTACTCTATTTTTACTGCTTTCCTTACTGAATAAATTACGCAATCCATTTGCTTGATCCATAAACACCTTCATAAATGGCTGTACCGTAAAAATGAGCTAAAGTAATACCTCAATGTTGATGATAAGCAATTTAATATCTATGCCGAATATGAACAATTAAGCATATGAGTTCGTAAAGGTCTGTGATGTATATCACGTTGTGGTTATTGGTATGCTTGTCAGGAATTATGAAATTATGGGTTCATGCATTTTTATACATCTATTTCGACTATAAATGGATCTGTCTGTGCTTACAGCTTAGCAATGAAATATTTACTAACAAAGTTGCTGATAGATTATCGGGCTAACTAAATAAGTTAATTTAGATGAATATCATCCGGATGATATATCTTTATTGCCCATTGATAGCCACATATACAAATAATAAGATTTTCTTCTTCATCAATCAGAAAGTCGTCTGATTGCCCGCATTTTGGACATGTGTCTAGCATGTTGTCATATTTATCATCACACATATTAAAATCAATTGTATTAAATAGTTAGGATCATTTGATTATTATTGAGTATTTAGACARCAACTAATGTGATATTGCTCCCAAAAAATACAGTCGTATCCTCGGGGTATTCTTCATGTCTAATAATACATACACTCGTATTGCCCGTAAAAATGAATACTTCGACATAATGAAATATATCAGGGTTAGTAAAATACATTCACCATGTCTATATTTACATACATAGAAGATGAAAATTTTTATTCGAATATYCTAATTAATTGTACTTGTGGTGGCATAAATATGCGTCGCCTTTCGATTGTAAAAAACGCTATTCGAAGAGTTGCCTTTTGTATGAAGTTTAATCGTACTGATTGACTATACACTTATTTATGATGCTGAAATTACGGCAGAGGTAGCCCATAGGGGTAGGGCATCAGTGCACAAAAGTATATGTTATAGAGCAGAAAAGTGACGAACTATAAAACGCCATCAGCCGTTAACTGATAGCGTTGCTTGGCTTGTGTCAAAAGGCAACAGCGTTAGTGCGTTTTTCTTTTAGGGCCATTACGTACAATGTCTTTGCCGTTTTCGTATACGTCTTGAGTAACCCAACGGCCTAGAAGAAGTTTCTGGTTATTATCGAATACAGCGACAAAATGGCGACCATCAGAATTATTAGTTGCCATGCCAACACCAGCAACATCTTTAAGGCCAAGGCCTCCATCTTCAATCGAAATTAGAAAACGCTCTAATTTTTCTAGGCTATCGATTACATCAGATTCATTGTTCATTTGTTCAATACTCATTTTTACTTTGCAAACCCATCCGCTTCTTACAGTATATGATGTAATTACATCGTTTGTTGCCAGAAACGTAAAGGGCGAAATTCATTTTTATGGCTACCTTTGAGAAATAATTTTTCACTTAGGTATTACCGACATACTTTACAGATGAATGATGCAGATTGGAACCTTACATGAATAAAGCTAGTGTTGGGGAGGGCTTAAAGGCACATTATGCATGGTAGATATTGTCTCAGGTCGTCCTCTAAATACATTCAACGCTAGTTTTCTTGAGTATTGATATTTAAACTAGTAGGACATAATCAATGCGTGTTACCTGGATAATCAAAATGGTGCTTAAGGGCATAAACAACAGCAAGGTACGCAGTACTCAAAATAATAAAGAATCAGTCTCGTATAGTCGCTGCACAGCAAATGTCGTATTCGGTTTAGTAGTGGGTTTTCTGTTGTCGGGTTGTACAATGAAGAGTCAATTTGAAGTGCGAGCTGAAGCTGATCCTGAAATGTTGATTGCGATTACTAACTATGGAACATCACAGGTAAGTAATAATGGTGATATCGGTTTTAGGATTTACTTTAGAAATACCTCGCCACGCCCAATCGAAATAATTGACTTTTATGTACAGGCTTACGATGCAAAGGGTGAGATTCAGTTAAATAACTCGAATAATACTCGGCTTAATACGCTTGTATTCAACGAAGTATTACTGGCTGGCAAGGGGGCACACCCATACTGGAGTAAAGTGTGGAAGAATAACCCAATGATTGTGTGTGGCGTTATAACGTCAGCAAAAATAACTTATGCTGATAATGTTGTAATATATGTTCCCAATGAGGCTTTAAGCCGCATGACGTATAATTCAACATGCCTTAATTTAGCTGGTGGGGAATTTGATTTCTGACGGCTTTAACCTGTAGTACTGCGCATAATATACTATGAATAGTAAACTAATTGAGAAGATGCTTACAGTACACTTGACTTAATGTTAACTTTAACTTGTACACTTCTTTCACCGTTTCTTCTTTACTCGTTTAAAGTTAAATACCAAGGTAAATGATAGTGTCTAAAACGAAATTGATTTTTTATGCTTGTGCAGACATGCGCAAGCAAGAAGCTTACAGGCCTCGTTATACTATAAAAACACTTGAAAACAAGGCGCTTGCTTACATTTCTAGTCAGAATACTGACGAGCAAGATCATTTTTCAACTGGCTCTCTCCAAGCAGTGATAGATTAGGTAAAAATTAAATATGAATAGTCAGTTGAAAGGGCACCTGTATGTCATTTTAGCAACCATAGTGATAGCGGGTTCATTCATTGCGACGGCAAATGTATCAGACCAACTTCATCCAATATCATTGAACCTAATGCGATTTACCATTGCGACATTGACGCTGTTACCTATTGCTTTAATGAGAAAAAATGCCTGGCAGTCGTTTTGGAAAGTATTGCCTAGGAGTTTAGTCATTAGTTTCTTTTTTTGCGGCTACTTTGTCTCTAATTTTGCGGCAATGCTGACGACGACAACCATCAATGTGGGTTCTATTTATACTTTAACGCCTTTAGTGACGGCACTACTAAGCGTATTTTTGTTAAAACATAGGTTAACGCTAAGAATTTTGGTGATTTATTTATTAGGAATGATAGGAACGCTTTGGGTTATATTCGAAGGAAATCTACAGTATCTTCGTGAATTTAATCTAAACCAAGGTGATTTGGTTTTTCTTGTTGGTGTCGTTTTCATGGCTTGCTACACCATTGCGATGAAGCGGCTTTACCGTGACGATGATGTGACTATCATGACCTTTGCCAATTTATTTGGTGGGGTTGTTTGGACATTAATTGCAGTTGTAGTCGTAGATATTGACCTCAATTGGTATTCACTAAAAAGCGAGTATTACCCTAGCATGGCTTATTTAGCGATTGCGGCGACATTTCTTACCTCTTATTTATACCAAAAAGCCAGTACTTATATGAGTCCCGTTAATATCTCAGCATATATATATCTAAGCCCAGCATTTGTTGCTTTGTTGTCTATTGCGATGACAGGAGAAGCGATAAAGAGCACTCTTTGGATAGGGATCTTGCTTTCAGCATTCGCAACAGCTGTGTTGCAGTGGATAACGTTGAAAAAGCGTTAAGTGATTACTTGAAGGGAGCCTAATTGAGGCTAACTTCCTCGATACTCAAAGCATTAAGAATGATAGCTGAGTGTAGTGGGGCGAGTAGGTGAGTTATAAATTAAAGGCGGTTGTCGCAATGCTTGCAACAACCGCCTTTCGCGATATTGTTTCTGTTTAGGCCGTTATGCTTATACTGTACCTAACATCTTGTGTTGATGTGCAAGGTATTCATCATAAGTACCTTGGAAGTTAACTAACTTCTTGTCTTTCACATCAATAATCGAAGTTGCAAGTGACGATACAAATTCGCGGTCATGGCTGACAAAAATAAGCGTACCTTCATATTTTTTAAGTGCGTTATTCAGTGCTTCAATCGCTTCCATGTCCATGTGGTTTGTTGGTTCATCCATAACAAGAACATTGATGTCTTGCATCATTAACTTGCCAAACAACAAACGGTTTTTCTCACCACCAGAACAGTTCTTCGCTTTTTTATTTGCATCATCGGCGGTGAACAGTAAGCGTCCTAAAATTCCACGAACCATTAAGTCATCGTGTTTGCTTGTTCGCCACTGTGAAATCCAATCGAAGATACTTAGGTCGTTGTCGAAATCAGCCGTGCTATCTTGCGGGCAATAGCCGATAGACGCATTTTCAGACCATTTTACAACACCAGTGTTTTGTTCTAATTCATTGACTAGGCAGCGAAGCAACGTCGTTTTACCGACACCATTCTCACCGATTACCGCTAAGCGAGTACCGGCTTCTAGCAGTAAATTACCACCGTTAAACAGTTGTTCATCGTCAAAGCCATGACCTAAATCTTGTAGTTCAAGCGCCTGGCGATGAAGTTTTTTACCTTCACCAAAATCAATCGATGGACTAATACGGCTAGTTGATTTAACTTCATCTAGCTTAATCTTATCCATTTTTTTCGCACGTGAACTGGCTTGCTTCGCTTTAGAAGCGTTAGCACCAAATCGATTGACGAAATCTTGTAATTCGCTAATTTCCGCGGCTTTTTTGGCATTGCTTGATAGCAGCTGTTCGCGAATTAGTCCTGATGCTTCAAGGAAATACTCGTAGTTACCTGGGTAAATACGAAGTTCGCCGTAATCGATATCTGCCATATGCGTACATACAGAGTTTAAGAAATGGCGGTCGTGCGAAATGATGATCATAGTGCACTTACGTTGGTTTAATTCTTCAGCAAGCCAGCTAATTGTATGAATGTCCAAGTTGTTTGTTGGTTCATCCAGTAGCAAAATATCTGGATTTGCGAAAAGCGCCTGTGCTAATAGCACACGCAATTTCCAACCTGGAGCAACCTGCTGCATTAGACCGAAATGAAACTCTTCTTCGATACCCGCTTGTAGCAAAATATCGCCAGCACGGCTTTCTGCTGTGTAGCCGTCCATTTCTGCGAATTCACTTTCTAGCTCAGCAACGGCCATACCATCTTCTTCACTCATTTCTGGAAGTGAGTAAATACGGTCACGCTCTTTTTTGACTTCCCAAAGTCTACGATCACCCATGATCACGACGTCGATAACGTTGTGTTGCTCAAAAGCAAATTGGTCTTGGCTTAGTACGCCAAGCTTCAATCCTGGAGTAATAGAAACGTTGCCAGAACTAGGGGTTAGTGCGCCACTAAGAATCTTCATGAACGTTGATTTACCACATCCATTGGCTCCGATTAAGCCGTAACGGTTTCCGTTACCAAACTTAGCAGAAATGTTTTCAAATAAAGGCTCGGCGCCAAATTGCATGGTGATGTTTGCGGTAGATATCAAAGAAGTATTCCTAGGTATTAAAGTTAATTAATCGCTTTGCGTTGGTGTCAAATCTACAACAATGAAAATGCGAATTATTAGGCGGCGAATTATACAGACTTATTGAACAAATAACAGATATAAGACGTAAGTCACAGAATGTATTGGTATCGCTTCTAGTTATTCTTTTGCATTGATTGTCAAAAATCAATCTTGACCTGACTAAAGCTTCACAGTTTATAGTGCGCTCATCACTACAAGGAAAGCCAGAGTACTGCATATCTGAGTGGGTGTAGGTCATCGATAAGTACTGTGTGTACTTGCATAAGAAAGGTTAAGAATGAACATTAGAATACAAATAGAGTCAGACAATGACGCGATCGAGACATTAACTTATAGCGCGTTTGAAAATCACCCTTACCATGCTCCAGGGGCGAAACCAACAGAGCATATAATTATTAATAAGCTGCGTAATGCTGGAGCGCTAACGTTGTCTTTGGTTGCAGAAGATGAAACCGGCATTATTGGTCACATTGCGTTTTCTCCTGTCCGTATCGGCGAGGCTGAATCTAATTGGTTCGGGCTGGGCCCTGTTGCGGTCAAACCAGAGCGCCAAAGTGAAGGGATTGGTAGCCAGCTTATAAAAGCAGGTATGGATAAAATTAAAGCGCATGGTGCAGAAGGTGTTGCACTGCTTGGATCGCCTGAGTACTACGGCCGTTTTGGTTTTAAAGCCAATTCACACTTAGTTCTACCGGGTGTCCCGGCTGAATACTTTTTGGTTCATCCGTTATGCAATAGCGAATCAACAGTACCAGTTGGTGAAGTAACATTTCATCTCGCGTTTAATGGATAGCGGCAACCTGCACAAGGAGGTGCATTTATACACCGCGACCATCTTTATCAGGGGGGGGCTACTTGATTGGCAATTTCCATTTAGAGTGACAACCAGTAACGTAAAGTGAGTAGAGCACGATCGGAAAAGTCCATTTCTTCAATGACGGATTTGGTATCCAAAGCCAGCTTAGGTTCATCAGTAATAATGCCATCCACACCGAGTAAGAACAGCCGCTTCATGGCCGCTGAATTGTTAATGGTCCAAACTAAAACCTCTTGCTCACGCTGTTGTATTTCAATGATTCGCCATGCATTGAGCCATTGATCGCTTACCATCAACATATCCACTTCACGCTCGATTTCGGCTTCACCAACACTTGCCGCATAGATAAGTGCGTAACGAAGCTGTTCGGGCCGCTTAGCTTTTAACTCACTCATCAGTCGCGCGAGTAGTTCTACATCAAGGCTCGAGACAATCATTGCTTGCTGGTAGTTCGGTAGCAGTTCAGCTATTGCGAGGGCAAGTTCAAAGCTTTGGTTGTACCGCTTTAATTCAATATTGAATTCGATATCTTGGGCATAATGATCCAATAGCTGGGATAACAAGGGCGGAGCTATGCGGTTGTTTTCCTGATAGGCTGCGACAATTTCAGAATAGTTAGCGTCTTCAACCACCAAGGGGGCGCCAAGCAATCGTCCTAAATCGCGGTCGTGGAACACCACGATTTTCCCGTCTTTGGTTACCTGTACATCAATTTCTGTGCTTTGGATCCCTAATGAAATTGAATATTGTATACCTGCTTCACTATTCTCAGGGTGCTTGAAACCACCACCTCGGTGCGCAGTAACGTAGCCCGACGTATCAGTTTGTAAATGTTTGACGAAATTGCTGACATCTGAGTAACCATTGAACGTAGCAAATACAATGAATAAGAACATGGCACTGCTTAGTAAGGCGCGGCGTTGCGTGCTTTGTTTTAGTCCCACAAAACGATCTTGGTCATTGACCAATTTGAGGCGTTTTGTTTGCAAGCGCAGCACATAGTATTGACAACTCGCATAAATAAATCGGTCAATGAAGCTAAGCAGTATTGTAACCCCAAGCAGCAATAGACTTGCGAAAACGAGCCATGGGTAGCGATCTGGATCAGACGTTGCCCAGTGCAGTATTGGTTCAAGTGCAAACAAAATACTGCCGGCGAAAATCGCAGTAATGGCCACTCGACCGAATAACCAAACAATATGACCTATTACAATGTGCATATAGATAGCTTGGCTTAACCGCTGAGCTTGCTTGAAAAGTTGCCATTGGGAACAATTTTGAAAAAGACTTAATGGTAATGCGAGCCACCAGCTTGCCCAGTAGCGAAGAACCAACAATACACTCGGTAAAGTGATTAAAATCAGTAAGCCAACGGCAATCCACAGTGAGCTCATTTGATTACTGAGGTAATAATTAATATCCCAGTCATTGAGCATGAGACCATAGATCCAGCGCCCACACCAAACTAAGGTAGCAAAAAGCAAGCTAATCCCAATCGATTGTGCAAGAACGACCTTAACCACCCGAAAACTTCGCTGAATAATGAGTCCAAAGGTATCTAAAATCGATCGTTTGCCTAAATCATGCTGGGCTAGCAAGATGCTAATCGCAGATTGCTCCACAAAAAAAGCAAAGCTTAGCTGCGTAACAAACCACAAGCTGAGCAAAAATCCCGCAGGTGAGAGGAAGAAAGCGAGTAACTCTTGGTTGGCAATTGCACTTACGCCATAAAAACCCATTAGTTTGGAGCTGATCCATAAATCAAATGGGACAAATAATGTAATTAGTGCACTTCGTACGAGGAGAAAACTGGCCAGCATCTGCAATCCACTGGCCTTAAGTCGATGCCACATGAAATACAGAATATGTCGACTGCGATGAAAGAATGCGCTATTCAAGTGTTTGTTTCGCCTAATTGGTGTTCTGCTTTAAGCGTTATGATAACACCGGAGTTGATCGGATGCTCTGTATAGAAAATTATCCAGCTATATAATTACCGTAAACGATCTGAATCAGCATCAATGCCTTACCTGTACTTTATCCACCCATCAATTTTGTGGCGATTCAATGATGGACAAGAAGTTTTAAATGTTAAGGTAAAGGGAAGCAATAAATACTACCAACGATACATAAGAAAAAGTATGGCAAAACTATTAGTGTAAATCGTCAGTCAGTGCTTTGCTGATATAACCTTTATCACCAAGATGATTTGATATAAAGCCATAGACCCAACCTATGGTGCCTTTACCTCGTGCTGCAGTTCCTTTAACACCTTGTGTCGTAGATGAAGCGTCCATTACATCACTGTAGTGATGCTCGGGGATAACACATTTAATTATTCAATCGGAACGAATAACGTCGATTTTTCTTTCCATGACTCTTAATTTTGTAACATTCTATATCCCCAATCAGTTTCGTGGTCGCCACATGAGTGCCACAGCAGGGCTGTGAGTCTAGCCCCTCTATAGACACTATACGAAAGTCAACATCTGGTGGGCAATTAAACAAATGATTATAAAACGGATCAACTCTATATTGTTCAGCACTCATTATCCGAGTTTTCACAGTATAGTCTGCGATGATATGTTGTTTGAGTGCTCGGTTTAACTCGGCTTTATTAATTTGGGGCTCAGGAAGGTCAAAATCTATTTTGCATTCATTTCCTGAAATTCTACAGCCAGTGACTGGAGCTTGAATTATTGAAGTTACAATATGCAATGCAGTATGCATGCGAGTATGCCAGTCACGACGTTCCTGACACACTCTTACATCCACTACCATGCCTTCTAAGTTGTCTTGTGCAGGTTCTGCTAGTTTGTGAAGAACCTGTATTCCGTCTTCACCATAAAGGGTATCAATGACTTCGATGACAGCACCATCAGCTAGAATTATTTCTCCCCAATCACCACTTTGCCCCCCACTTCGAGGGTAAAAATAGGTAGGCTCTAACATAATTAGGTCGGATTCCGCTTTAGTAATGCAAGCGTTAAAACTTAAGGTATTTGGTGCATCCAAGCACAATGACCCATTAACTGATGGCATACCAGTTATCTCCTTCAAATTCAGATTTTTTATTTTCAAGTAGGCTCCTCAACCCCGGAATGTTAAGCAACATAAGTTCAATTTTTGAGCCCTCAGGATAAGAGAACCCCTCAACCATCAAAGACAAAGACACTGTTTCTTTAGGTAGTTGGAACTTTTCTGTCATATTAATCTCAACCTGCACAATTCCATTTCTAGTGGATGAAAATACACACTCAGTATGGGCAAGATGTATATTGCTTGAATCTGCTAGGTAACAGTGAGTAATTACGATGTCTTTTGTTAATATAATCAACTTGTTATTTGCATCAACATAACTTGATAACTGATTGCTGACACTTCCACTGCTGTTGCGCTTTACTATCTGGATTTGATTAGTGATGCTCACACTTGAGTCGTTGGCTATATCGGATGTCAAGACAGCATGAGGCGAGATAATCACATGGTCACCAATTGTCAAAGCCCCCAAAATACGACAATAGGCCCCAATTTCAACATGAGAACCAATTTTGGGGTGACGACGCCCACATTTACTATTAGTGTTATTTGCGATACCTCGCGAGCCTATAATTGTGCCTCCTAGTATGTAACAGTCATCACCGATGATCACAGTTTCACCAATGGTAATACCATGGGCATGATCTAGTACTAGACTATGACCTATTTTTGCAGCCGGATGAATATCGATAGCAAATTGGCGCCGTGATATCTCTGTTAGCTTAAACGCTATCTCTGTAAATCGCTCACTATTTGTAGGGTGGGTTATCAGCATATGCGCGAGGCGATAGAGTGCTACGGCTAGATACGACGAAGAGGTATTAACTAACAGTTCAAACTTACCAGCCGAGGCGGGATCTTTTTTCTCATACGCATGAAGATCCTGGATTAAAAGTGCTAGTAAGGAATGCCACTCGTCACCTGATATAACCTCACAAACACTTTTGAACGCTACTCCCGACAAGTGCTGGTTAATCACATCAAGCAGGCGATCAGAAACCAATGCATTTAGTCTTTGTTCACTCATTAATTCAACTCCAGTTTAAGTTGTTCCAAATAACTATCCACACTGTCGTAGCAAAACGTCAGTATACGCTTACCCGCCAGGTCAAACTGTTGAGATAATTTGTCAATCGCCACCAAATTCGCAGCAGAAGAAATTCCCAATGCAATAGACTCTTCACGAACTGTTCGGTGAATGACTTGCACACAATCTTCAAAATCAACATTGACCATGTGATTGAGAACTGTCACGTCCAAGGTTTGTGGAATAATCCCGACAGAAAGCCCCTGTATTTGGTGGGGAGAGTGTATGTCTTCGAGCAACGCACACCCTTCAGGTTCTACACCAACAATAGTTAATTCTGGATATGCTTCTTTCAGCACCTTACTTATTCCTGATATATGCCCCCCAGTACCTATACCTGCAATCATATAGTCCAGCGAAACCGTATTGGGAAGCTGTCGTAGTATCTCCTGCGAAGTATATTTAACATGGGTATCCGGATTTGCAGGGTTCCTTTGCTGGTTAAGCATCACATAATCAGGATTTTTGAGTGTAAGCTCCAAAGCTAATTCACCGTGAGAATTATTGCCTTGGGTTGCATCAGAGTTCACAACTTGCGCACCATACAATTTCAGGAGTTTCTGCTTTTTAACTGAGTAATTATCAGGTATCACCAGTACAACTTTATAGCCTTTCAGATTTGCTGCCATCACTAACCCAAGGCCAGTATTTCCACCACTTGGTTCAATAATTGTTTGACCAGAGTGAGGAACCAGTACGCCCTGTTGCTCTGCTTTTTCAATCATGTTAAGTGCAATTCTGGCTTTATGACTTCCTCCGGGATTAAGGCTTTCCATCTTAATATACACATCACAATCATATCGACTCGAAACAGAAGACAGTCGAATTAGAGGAGTATTGCCAATACACTCCAAAATAGAGTTTCTTATCATTGCAACCTCGATACTGTTATTTGTTGCATTGACAGCCTTCACGAGCCGCAAATTTGAACTCATCAAATGATGCTTCTAGTGCATTATATTTTACTAATCGACCAGATAAGACACCGCTTAGATCGGCAATCACCTTGATCACTTCGGTTGCCTGAAGAGCACCAACTACTCCTGGTAAAACGCCTAATACTCCTGGAACTCCTGAGTTTTTGGGCTCATAGCTTGAGTCTGGCAAAGAGGTGAACAAGCAGCGATAACATGGCCCTTTGTGATAGTTAAACGTAGATACGTGCCCTTCGTACTCTGCTATTCCTCCATGTACAAGCGGAATGAAGTGCTTCGCGCATATTCTATTTATGATATCTCTGGTCTCATAATTATCACAGGCATCAACGACAACGTCATAATCGTTCAGCAATGCCTCTGCGTTTTCATCACTCAAAAAGACATTATGTTCAGTGATATTAACGTTAGAATTTAGATTCGAAATAAAACTTTGTGCTGACTGTGTCTTAGACATTCCAACACGCGATTCACTATGAATAATCTGCCGCTGTAAATTACTTGTATCAACGACATCGCTATCCAATAATCCGATCGTACCGACTCCTGCAGCCGCTAGGTACATCGCTATAGGTGAACCTAGCCCTCCAACTCCGACGATTAGTACGCTGGCATTCTTAAGTTTGAGTTGACCACTTTTCCCAAAATCAGGTAGGCTGAGATGCCTTGCATAACGTAATTTCTCGTTCTCCGACAAAGATATCCCCCCTGCAACCCCGAGGATTAACTCAATACTCGCTCCTGCTTCAACCCGTTGAGTTTCATCGCACAGCTGACCATCAACAGAAATGAGATAATGGTCTTTGATGCTGTTAGCTCTATCAAATAAGTGCTCTTGGTCAATGTCGTTGTCGTTGCAAAGTTCAATTAGAATGTCATTAACTGTACCTACAATATTCAATTGATAACTATCGACGGAAATATCCGCAATACGACAAAGCAATTGAGGAAGTTTAATATTGATCATCTATTACAATCCTTTTTATAAGTATTTATTTCCATTAAATGAGAATATTTTTCTATCTTTGGCGATTCCATCGATAACAGATACTACTAAGTGCTGAACAGGGTAGACAGGAAAGCCAGAAATCACTGCCTTGTGCTGGTCCTCTGCACTGAAATAAGCACCGGCATCAGGGTGTGAATGGTAAATTAAGACTATTGGGTTATCAGTATCTAGACTTTTATTTAAACCAATAATGTCTTTCTGAGAAAAAGCATAGCCATTTTTAGTTGTGCGAGAGTAACGGTCAGGTGATAGCTGATTCAACTGACTAATTATGTTTTCACAAATTACAACCTTACCATTTTTATAAACATATCCACAGGCTTCCTCAGGATACTTAGCTTCACAATCTTTTATAATAACGCCAATACTTGCATCCAATTCAAACATACTTATTCCTTAGGTGTATGATACTTTGTATACGCGATAGCGACCAACATCATAACCACCAAATATACAAATGAATCTGAAACAACCTCATTGGCAAGCTTCGCCCCGAGATAGATAGCGACAACAGGGAAGATAACAAATACATACGACAATAAAGTTGGATTTAATTTTTTTAATAAATAGAAGTACGCCAAGAACCCCCCAACTGAAGCGACAATACCAAGATAAAATACACCAGCAATACTTTGGCCGCTAAAGGAGTATATATTACTCCCCTCTAGAATGAAGCCTAGTATAGTCATAGTAATGCCTGCAATTCCAATAGGTAATGTATTGAAAGTTAGCGTTGAAATTGATGATGCATGCTTTTTGGTCATCACGTAGCAAAATCCATGCAATGCAGCTGAGCTAAACACTGCAATAACTCCAATGTTACTTTCGAAGCTGATCTGCATACCTTGATTAATGACTATCATCAGCAAGCATAAAAAACCTGTGCAGATTCCTATTATCTGATGGCGGTTGAATGACTCACTATTTAATAAGGCAGAGAATACAATGGTAAAAATAGGCATTGTACTGAAAATAAGAGATATTAGTCCCGAACTCACGTTAGTAGATGCATAACCTATCAGAAAATAAGGAACAGAAAAATATAAAACTGTAATGCCACAAAAGAATTTCCAACTGCCTTTAGGGTATGTTATCGGCTCGTTCATGAAACGTGTTATAACCCAGAAGAAAGGGAACGCAATTAAAAACCTTAATCCAGCTGAAGTTAATGGTGGAATAGTCATAGTGGCAAATTTAATTCCTATCCAAGTTGTTCCCCAACACACACACACTAGTGAATAAAGAAATATATTTATCAATATGGTTATATTAAATTTCATTACTCTCTCATTTATTACCAAGCTAGGCTTCATAACATTGTCCTAAATTATTTGGTACACTCAACAAATGTGATTATTGAATAAATTGAGAAGATAGAGCAATATGAAAAATGATATGATATCAATACTCATTAAGGCGTTATCATCTAGTTTTGATCCGAAATACAGAATTATATACAATTTTATACTCCAAAAGATTCGTAACAATGAGCTTGTGGCAGGTCAAAAGTTGCCACCTCATCGACAGTTAGCCGCACAAATTTTCGTGACAAGCGTCACTGTCAGCAGGGCATATAAAGAATTAGAAAAGAGCGGTGCTATTATTACCTGCGTCGGAAAAGGTTCCTTTGTACGAGATAATTCTCTTAATACAGAAAATCAGGGAGTTTTTCATAACTTTAGGGGCGAGGGTTCATTTTTCGATTTGTCTAGAAGTTCAAGTATTCTCACTAATAGTGTTGCCCCTATATTACAAACCTTCTTTGAAACACAGCGTGAAACAAAACTTATTACATCTTTACTGAGTAATTCAATCGTCGATAGCCCACTATCGGAATATGGACCAGAGCTAGGACACCAACACCACCGAGAGGCCGGATTACGCTGGTTATCACTATCAGGTGTAGATGCGACTAACGAGCAAATCACCTGTACAAATGGTGCTCAACATGCACTACTTTGCGCAATATTGATTGCGACCAACTCTGGCGACACGATTATCAGCGAATCCTTCACTTATCCAGGTGTAATACAGCTATGCCGACAACTGGGTAGGAAGCTGGTGGGTCTAGCTTACGATGAGTATGGATTGTTACCAGATGCGTTGGCGCATTTCTGCCAATGTAATACCTGTAGTGCCCTATACCTGAGCCCGCAGATCCATAACCCTACGGGCACAGTGATGCCCTGCCAACGACGCCTTGAACTTATTGATATATGTCGTCAATACAACATTATAATCCTTGAGGATGATGTTTTTGGGGTTTTACATCCTCAAAGAGAGAAGCCCTTACAGTTTTACGCCCAGGAGCGTACGTTGCTATTTTCAAGCTTAAGCAAGATTGCGATGCCTGGGTTAAGGGCCGGATACCTAGTTTTTCCGTCAGCACTGCGCTCAAAAGCTACTAATGTGCTCAGGGATACTTGTTGGATGGCTTCCCCTCTCTCTCATCAGGCGGCTACAGAATTGATTAATAGCGGAGCGGCCTTCAGCCTCTTAGCTCACCTACGCCAAGAGATTGTCCGAAGAAAAGCTTGTGTTGAGGAGTTGCTTAGCAATTTCACCTACTCTACGAGTCAGTACTGCCCACATTACTATATTGAGATGCCAAAGAATAAGTCGGCCACCCACATCAGCACTAAACTCCATGAAAGAGGGGTTAGTGTGATGAGCTCAGAATCATTTGCGGTATCTATGCAGGATAAACACCGGTTTGTGCGTGCAAGTGTATCAGCAGTGCATGATAACAATGCACTTGTTCAAGCATTCAAAACCCTTAAAGAGTGCATTGAAGAAAACTGACGTACATAATCAGCACTTCACCGCTTCGATGCAACCTTAAGCTATCGTAGGCGCAATAAAAAAGGCGAACCAAATGGTTCGCCTTTTTATATCATCTCAATATCACTGCTTTAGTAATATTGAACCTTAATCTTCGATGTAGTTATCGATACTAGGGCAAGAACAAACTAAGTTACGGTCACCAAACACATTATCAACGCGATTTACTGTCGGCCAGTATTTCGCAGCTTTAGTGTGTGCAGAAGGGAAGCAACCTAATTCACGGCTGTAGGCGCGATCCCACTCAGAAGCCATTAAGTCGACTTGTGTGTGTGGTGCGTTAACTAGTGGATTGTCTTTCAGATCCCATTCACCGTCTTGAACACGAGCAATTTCGTGACGAATAGCAATCATCGCTTCACAGAAGCGGTCTAGCTCTGCAATGTCTTCAGACTCCGTTGGCTCAATCATTAGTGTGCCCGCAACTGGGAACGACATGGTTGGCGCGTGGAAACCGTAGTCCATTAGACGTTTAGCAACGTCTTCTTCTGAGATACCAGATGCTTCTTTAATTGGGCGAATATCAACAATACATTCGTGTGCAATACGGCCGTGAGTACCACGGTATAGCACAGGGTAGTGTGGACGTAGACGCTCCATTACGTAGTTAGCATTCAAGATTGCTAGTTTAGTCGCTTCTGTTAGACCTTCTTCACCCATCATAGCGATATAAGCGTAAGAAATTGGCAGAATTGACGCAGAGCCTAAGTCAGCTGCAGAGACAGCATACTGCTGCTGTTCACTTTCATTATTCTCAACATGACCTGGTAGGAAAGGTGCAAGGTGTGATTTGACACCAATAGGACCCATACCTGGACCACCACCACCGTGTGGGATACAGAAAGTTTTGTGCAAGTTAAGGTGAGAAACGTCTGAACCAATGAAGCCTGGGTTAGTTAAACCAACCTGTGCATTCATGTTCGCGCCATCTAGGTAAACCTGACCACCAGCGTCGTGTACCCGCTCACACACTTCTTGTACGGCTTCTTCGTATACACCGTGAGTAGAAGGGTAGGTGATCATGATGCATGATAGGTTGTCACGGTGTTTTTCGATCTTCGCTTTTAGATCTTCAACATCGATGTTACCTAGGTCATCACAGCCAACCACTACAACTTTCATAGAAACCATTGCAGCAGACGCAGGATTTGTACCGTGCGCAGAGCTTGGGATCAGACACACGTTACGGTGCGCATCGCCATTAGATTCATGATAACGCTGAATCGCGATTAGACCTGCGTATTCACCTTGTGCACCAGAGTTTGGCTGAAGTGAGAATGCATCGTAGCCTGTGATAGAACACAGCATTTCAGACAGCTTATCAGCAAGCTCAGCATAACCTGTTGCTTGATCTGCTGGCGCAAATGGGTGTAATTGGCCGAATTCAGGCCATGTCACAGGGATCATCTCAGCTGCAGCATTCAACTTCATGGTACAGCTGCCCAATGGGATCATACCGTGAGTTAGTGAGTAATCTTTGTTTTCCAGTTTCTTCATGTAACGCATCATTAGCGTTTCACTGTGGTACTGGTTAAATACTGTGTGAGTTAGGTACTCACTAGTACGACGACAGCTTTCAGGGATTGCTGCGAATTCGTCACTTGCGATGTCAGCGGTAAACATAGACGCTTTAAGCTCGTTGCCGCTAAATAGGGCTAGTAACTCTTCAACATCTTCAACCTTGGTTGTTTCGTCAAGGCTAATACCTAGCTGAGTACCAGATGGGAACTTGCGTAGGTTGATGCCAGCATCAATCGCCTTGTTGTAGAATTCGGTCGTCTTCTTGCCGGTGTTTAGTGTAATGGTGTCGAAGAAGCTGTCGTTTGCTAGTTCGATACCAGAGTTACGTAGCCCAGCAGCAAGAATTGCGGTTAGGTGGTGTACACGGCGGCCAATTTTACGCAGACCTTCAGGTCCGTGATAAAGGGCATAGAAAGCTGCCATGTTGGCAAGTAGTGCTTGAGCGGTACAAATATTCGATGTCGCTTTTTCACGGCGAATATGTTGTTCGCGTGTTTGCATGGCCATACGCAGTGCTTGGTTATCATGAGTATCTTTCGATACACCAATCACACGTCCTGGCATTGTACGCTTGTGCTTGTCTTTCGTAGACATGAAACCAGCGTGTGGGCCACCAAAGCCCATTGGAACACCAAAGCGCTGGGCTGAGCCGACAACAACATCTGCGCCCATCTCACCTGGAGACTTCAATAGGGTAAGCGCTAATAGATCAGAAGCGACAGCAACCAGAGTTTTCTTGGCGTGCGCTTTGTCGATGGTTTCTGTTAGGTCAGCAACGTTACCAGTAGTACCTGGATACTGAACAAGTGCGCCAAATACATCGTGGTTATCTAATTCGTCAACTGAACCAGTGATGATTTCGATACCAATGTAGCCCGCACGAGTGCGCACGACATCAACCGTTTGTGGGTGCAAATCGTTCGAAATGAAGAACGCTTTGCTTTTATTCTTACCTGCACGCTGACAAAGCGTCATTGCTTCTGCAGCTGCGGTAGCTTCGTCAAGTAGTGAAGCGTTTGCTAGCTCCATACCTGTCAGGTCCATGATCATCTGCTGATAGTTAAGCAGTGATTCAAGGCGACCTTGCGAGATTTCTGGCTGGTAAGGTGTGTAAGCAGTATACCAACCTGGGTTTTCTAGTACATTACGAAGGATAACGTTAGGCGTTAACGTATTGTAGTAACCCTGACCGATAAAGCTGCGGTTAATGGTATTTTTGCTTGCAATGGCCTTTAGGCTTGCGAGCATGTCCGCTTCGCTTTGTGGCAGATCGAGCGTCATAGGCTCGGGAAGGCGAATGCCTGCCGGTACGGTTTCTTCGATCAGCTGATCAACGCTTGCAACACCAATGGTTTCCAGCATCAATTTTTGTTGTGCTGAATCTGGGCCATTGTGACGACTTGCAAATTCTGTGTCGTCACTTAATGCATTTAGAAGAGTCATGTCGGTCATGGTTCTTTCCTGAACAAGTTACTACCTATTGCATGTGAGCTTATTGCAATAGTTAAGGGTCATCGAGAGAATGTTATTCGCTACCAATGTAGCAAAACGGCTTTCCTGTGAACAAAAAAGCCGTTAAGTCATTAATCTTCTTCGATGGTCGCTAGGTATTTTTCACCTTCGATTAGCTTGCTAAGCTCTTCAACATCTTCGATTTTGATCTTAGCAATCCAGCCACCTTCATACGGTTCTTCGTTTACTAACTCAGGGCTGTCTTCTAGCTCTTCGTTAATTTCAACGATTTCGCCTGTTACTGGTGCATAAATATCAGAAGCAGCTTTAACTGATTCAACAAGTGAGAAAGACTCACCAGCTTCAGTAGTGTCGCCCACTTCTGGTAGGTCTACAAATACAACATCGCCTAGAAGACTTTGAGCGTGGTTTGAGATACCCATTGTGATAGTACCGTCACCATTGTCACGTACCCACTCGTGGCTTTCAGCGAACTTCAGTGTATTTTCCATGTAAAACTCCTTACGCAATTTTTTCCGCAGATATTGATTATTTTTCTAGGTTAGGAGAGCCTAACCTAGCATTTCAAATTTATTTTTTCTTTTATGTTATTGGTATAAAGGGAAGCGGCCACACAGTTTTTGTACCTGCTGCTTCACTTTCTGCTCAATAGCACTGTTATCTTCAGGATTTGCAGCTAGCCCATCAAGGACATCGCCAATCCATTCACCAATTTGTTTGAATTCGTCGTTGCCGAAACCACGGCTAGTGCCTGCTGGTGTACCTAAACGAATACCTGACGTTACCATTGGTTTTTCAGGATCGAAAGGAATACCATTTTTATTACAAGTAATGCCTGCTCTTTCAAGAGCTTCTTCAACTTGATTGCCTTTTAGTCCTTTCGGGCGTAGGTCAACCAACATCAGATGAGTATCTGTACCATTGGTAACTATATCGCACCCGCGAGCTTGAAGGACTTCAGCGAGCACTTTCGCGTTACTGATCACATTCTTGATATAAAGCTTGAATTCAGGCTCTAAGGCTTCACCAAGCGCAACTGCTTTACCCGCGATAACATGCATCAAAGGACCGCCCTGAAGGCCAGGGAAAACAGCTGAATTAATTTTCTTATTAATGTCTTCATGATTGGTAAGAATCATGCCACCACGTGGGCCACGCAGTGTCTTGTGCGTCGTTGTTGTAACGACGTGGGCATGCGGTAGTGGGCTTGGGTGTTCACCTGCCGCGATAAGGCCCGCGATGTGAGCCATATCAACCATTAGGTAAGCACCTACCTCGTCCGCTATCGCACGGAATTTTGCAAAATCGATTTGGCGTGGAATAGCCGAACCGCCAGCAATGATCATTTTAGGCTTACTTTCGATTGCCAGTTCACGCACAGCATCGTAGTTAATTTCACAAGTATCTTTTTCAACACCGTATTGAACAGCATCAAACCATTTGCCTGATAGTGCAGGGCGCGCACCGTGTGTAAGGTGACCACCTGCATCAAGCGACATACCAAGAATTGTATCGCCAGGCTGAAGTAGGGCGAGCATTACCGCGCCATTGGCTTGAGCACCAGAGTGAGGCTGAACATTCACATATTCACATTGGAAAAGTTGTTTGGCACGGGCAATAGCAATTCGTTCAACTTCATCGACATGTTCACAGCCGCCATAGTAACGACGACCCGCATAGCCTTCAGCATATTTGTTAGTCAGGCAAGTACCTTGCGCTTGCATAACGGCCTTTGACACTATGTTCTCAGATGCGATTAACTCAATCTGCTGGTTCTGGCGGTTTAGCTCAGCGGTAATACCTGCGTTCACTGCGCCGTCTATCTCTGCAAGATTTGTTGAGAAAAAGACATCTAAATCATGGTTTTGGTATGAAGCTTTCATTTCACGTTATCCTCAAATCGCGCTCTTGAAGGACTGTCCTTTTTACCGAGCTATTGCGTGTTAAGTTGTTATGGATAATGCCGTTCGCTTATTGTTTTTTTATTGGTGAAATGGAGTGAGTGCTCCAATTCAACCCTAACAAGTGCGTAACATACCCTTCTATAGATAGCCGATCAAACAAAAATTTCCAATAGTGGAATGTCATACACTTTAATGGTCTTAATGTTACGCAAACGTTTGCCTTTTGTCATCTAAATTTCTATCATATGGCCAATTAAGTCAAGAAATGTGGGTTATTTTAGCTTGTTGATGACGGGTTAAATTTGTTGCTAATCCCTTTGCTGCCATGGGTTGAAGGGGAATTCGATGTTCATTTTTTCCAGCGAGAAAACTACGTGCTTCAGTGAAAAGAGATGGCGTGATGTTTTTGGATATTAGCTCAAATAATCGCAAGTTTCCTTTTGGAAACTTTGTTTCAATTATGCTGCCTATGTCATACTTTTTTATCGCGATAACTTTTAAGTTTCCGTGTCACTATGCCAAAATGAAGACACAGCAGTAACCAAGGATGGATGACATGAGCAACGATCAACCCGTTGATATTTACCCTTCAATGAATGTGGTAAAAGAGCAAGAAGCCGATAAGTCAGAAAAAATAAAACCATTGCAGTTGGGTAAGCGATTAAAAGAAATTCGTACCGCTCATGGGCTGACATTGGAAGAGGCGAGTAAGCGAACGGGCCTTGCACGCTCGACTTTGTCAAAAATCGAGAATGAGCAGATTTCACCAACTTTTCAGGCGATGCAGAAGTTGGCTGGTGGGTTAGGTGTTGATATTCCACAGCTTTTTGCGCCGCCAAAGCAAATTAAAGCAACAGGGCGACGGGATATTACTCGTAGAGAGGAAGGAAAGCCTCATCCTACGACGACTTATGAGCATGAATTATTAGCGGTTCAGTTAACGAATAAAAAAATGATGCCGTTTAAATCCCGAATTCGAGCCCGAACATTTGAAGATTACTCAGATTGGATTCGCCATGATGGAGAAGAGTTTCTACTGGTACTCGAAGGAGAGATAACGTTTTTCTCTGAATTCTATGAACCCGTGAATCTAAGCGATGGCGACTCTGTTTATTATGATGCAGGCATGGGTCACATGTTAGTGTCGGTGAGTACAGAGGATGCACACATTTTATGGGTGACGTCGTCTTAATGACTTTTCCATTATATTGATTGATTTATCACTTAGTTTTTTGCCATGGATTTAGCGTTGCGCTCATTACCCTAACGCTTCTGGTGAATGTTAAATTAGAGGTGGGGTTTAACAATTACTATCAAGCAAAATTGCTTAGGTTGTCGGGGGGTGATGAATGCGTAACCAACTGGCCTATGCATTGAAAAGATTTGTTTTAACATTAATTCTGTGATGTAGCACGGTACGAATATCAATAAACTTTGTTTATTATAGGAAACTGTGCTTAACATGATTGTAACAGCTGATATGGAATATCGCCGCATGCTGGCGGTGTATGGAGTATAAACGTATGTCTCAAGATCTACTGGTAACACCTCTACACGCACTACACGTCGAAATGGGCGCTAAAATGGTTCCCTTTGCTGGCTATGACATGCCAGTTCAGTATGCGTTAGGTGTACGTAAAGAACACATTCATTGTCGTGAGGCGGCAGGGTTGTTCGATGTGTCTCATATGGGCCAGCTTCGCTTGCATGGTGAAAATGCAGCGAAGGCGATTGAAGCGCTTGTACCTGTTGATATTATTGACTTGCCTGCGGGTAAGCAGCGCTATGCATTCTTCACAAATGAACAGGGCGGTATTCTTGATGACCTAATGGTGACCAACTTTGGCGATCACCTATTTGTTGTCGTTAACGCTGCTTGTAAAGATCAAGACATTGCCCACATTCAAGCACACTTACCTGCTGATGTGACGATGGAAATCATTGAAGATCGTGCTTTACTTGCGTTACAAGGACCAAAAGCGGCTGCAGTATTAGCGCGCCTTAACCCTGCAGTAGCTGATATGGTATTTATGGATGCAGTATCCCTTGAGCTAGTCGGTGCTGAGTGTTTGGTGAGCCGCTCTGGCTACACAGGTGAAGATGGCTACGAAATTTCTGTACCAGCGAATAAAGCTGATGAATTAGCTCGTGCATTACTCGGTGAAGAAGAAGTTGAGTGGATTGGCCTTGGTGCACGTGACTCACTGCGCCTTGAATGTGGCCTTTGCCTGTATGGCCACGATCTTGATACAACGACAACGCCTGTAGAAGCGAGCCTACTTTGGGGTATTAGTAAGCCACGTCGTGCTGACGGTGAGCGTGCTGGTGGTTTCCCAGGGGCAGACATCATTCTAGAGCAGATTAAAACCAAAGACGTTGTACGTAAGCGTATTGGCTTGCTTGGACAATCTAAAGCGCCTGTTCGCGAAGGCAGCAAGTTGTTTGATGCCGATGATAACGAAGTGGGTATCGTAACAAGTGGTACATTTGGCCCAACTAAGGGTGCGCCAGTTGCAATGGCATATGTGAAGACAGATCTAGCAGTGATTGGAACTGAGATTTTCGCTGAAGTACGTGGTAAGAAATTGCCAATGACGGTAGAGAAAATGCCGTTTGTACCGCAGAATTATTTCCGTGGCTAGTTCATAAACGCAAGTAATCCCTTAGACAAGAGAAGCACTAGTGCTTCTCTTGTCTCATTTCTATGCTGGCACTTTAGTCATAAATCATCTTTGCTTAATACAATGCTGTTGAGTGTGGAGTGATTATGAGTGTTTACCGCAACCTATTACGTACGTGTATTTTGCTTATCACGGTTTTTTTTGCATCCGTAGCCCTACAGCTTGCAAGTGCGGAGGCATTGCTTATGCCACATGATGATTATATTGAACGTTGTATGAATACTTATGGCCATGATCAGGTAACTATGCATGTTTGCGAATCACAATATCAAGCGATAGAGAAAAAAGAACAAGACTTAATGGCGCAAACGGAATCCTTAAAACAAGGTGTCTGGAAGAGTGATTTATCAGATGAGCAAGAGGTCGATCAAAATGAGTAGCCGGTATACGTTAGTATTAACGGTTGTTTTTGATTCAATACTTCTTCAACGAGCACGTTAAATACATCACACGGCTGTGCGTATTGAGATGTTATTTTTGGTGTACCTGATAATTGGATTAATGTTTGCAAGGCATATTTTTTTGCTCGGTGCCGTTGTTGGTTATTAAAATAAATACCAATAGATGCAGGTAATGAAGGCTCTATGTTAGAGAGTTGCTGATAACACTGTGATATCGCGGTATTGCTATTAAGGATTTCGTGAATTTCATAAGACTCTAACTGAGCAGCTTTATTTGAATCTAGATTTAATAACTGTGACCACTTTATTGCTGCTAATACCCCCATAGCGACAAACTCAGGTCGCGTATAACGGCAAAGTAATGCTCTTTCAAAGTCATCTCTAATTGTATTTTGATTTAGATCATCCCCCTTTAACGTATTAGCATTCTCACTTGAACCGACAGGTAGCTGAATGGTACTAACACTGAACTTTGCGAGTACATTTAGTGCACTGTATTGATTTAGTGGCAGTTTTGTATTATCAGCTGCTTGGCTGTGAAATGGAAAGAAAAGCAAAGCTAGATATATAAAACATCTCATGTGCTAAATGTTCCTGAATGAAAGCTGTCAGTAAAGGTTATATATCGGGGGCTCTACTTGTTTAAAGCAAATGGAGGTGTTGTATAAATCGAAGTTGGTCGCATAAAAAATTATATTTTTCATGCTTATAGGCGTTATTTGTATAGTACGTCGAATAGCGTTGTTGAGCTTGGCTAACCTTAAAAACTGTTCAGGTTAGATTTAGGCAAAAAGAGTAATATCAATAGGGTTAAATTACGTAGGGTATTTTTCGTACTTTACGGATCATTGTTTTTTCTGACCACAAGTAGGTTCTATGCGAGAAATGCTTTTTGAAGTAGTGTTAGTCGTTGTTGCCATTGCTGCTGCAATTGGTTTGTTTACAGCAGCAGTAATGGCGTAAAACTGTATAGCACCTGAAAGTGCTTTTATTAAACAACATACAGCATAATTACTTTTCTGCTTTTACCTCAAGTATAGGTAAGATAATCACAACCTCGACACCTTGCTTATCTTTTCTATTCTGCAGCTTGATAATCCCATAATGAAACTCTGTAATCAGCCTCGCAATAAATAAGCCTAGCCCTAAATGGGGTTTGTTTTGCTTATGTTGACTCCGCACTGAAACCATCGAATTAAGTAACTGATCAGCCATATCTTCGGGCAACAATGGCCCAATGTTACTAACAGTTAATTGAACTTGGTCTTCAAAACGCTTTAATGAAACAGAAATAGGCGTATCAAGTAAACTAAAATCAACGGCGTTGGCGACTAACTTATCCAGTAGTTGTGCAAGATAATCGGGCGCACCTTCAATCATGATCTCTTCGTTAGCATCGACAATAAATAGTTGTTCTGCGTAAGCCATTTGATAGCCTTGCAGACAGCCATTAACCAGTTCATTAAGTGGGAATATTTCTTTTTCGGCACCCTGTAGACTTTGCTCAATACGTGTAGCTTCTGTCATGCTTGATAAAATAGTACTCAGCCGATGAACACCTTCTTGAGCACGGTCGATATAACGTTGTGAGTCTTCATCTTGTGGTTGCATCGCTAGGTTTTCAATCGAAGAGCGTACTACGGCGACAGGCGTGCGTAGTTCATGAGATAACCGTGATGATAGGTTCTCTAGGTAATGGTTGTAGTGTCCAAGCCTGCCGACCATTGCCGATATGCTGCGGCTAAGATCACCAATTTCATCAGTGTCATTCGAAGGGACTATTGCTTGTTGAATCCGCCCCTGACTATCAATCGCGCGTTCGGCTTCATCACGCAGGCAGCGAATTCTGCCTGAAATTTTTGAGGCGAACAGGAAAAGAGTTAGGGTGCCTATAACAATAATAGCGATAATTACGTTGAGTAATTTTTCTAGCGCACGGTTTCGAAGTGTTTGAATGCCGATGGTCGATTCTTCTGCAATAACAGCTCCCATTACGTTGTCACCGAGCCAAATGGGGTAGGCTGCGGCTAAGATCATCGCTTTACCATCATCTGATTGACGCCAATATGAATATCCACGACCTTGTAATGCTTGCGATACGTGTACCCCTTTTACTTGAGCGGCATCTTTCAAAGCATCTTTAAATTCTTCTGGCTTGCGAATGAGGAAGCGGTAGTAAAGTGGGTGTAATATTTTTTCTTCGAGAGTCGATAACCATGATGAAGTGTCACTATTATATTTAACTGACGATGACCAAACACCGTTTGAATCTTGTATATCGCCGGTTTGTGCCAGTATTCGCTGGTGGCGGTCTATGACCCAAATTCGTGAACTGGTGTGCCCCATTCCTTTTACTATTTTTTCGATTTCGGGAGACGGTACAAGCACCGATCCTAAGCGGTTGAGGTGATTGGTATTTGATGTTCCGATAATGGTGTCAATATCACGATTGCGATCGTTGTTTACATCATAAAACGCAAACCCAAGCTTATTACCGAGCATACTTAATGGAATACGGAGTTCAATGTTGTAGCCTTTGTCGGTACTGCGCCAAAAGCCTTGAATTTGGTTTTCGAGTACGAGTGACGAAGGGTCACTTATCGCTCCATTAATATTAAAGGCATTTATCCAGCCATCCTCATAGGCTGAGATGACGTAACGGTGGAATTCCCCGCTAGGTGATGTCATCGCAATAATAAGGTGGTCATTTCTATCTACGCGTAATGACCCCTTACGTCGCATGATCGGGCGGGGATCTGTAACCTCGAAGGCGGCATACAGGTAGCCGTCGTATTTCCCTACTAGATGGCGAAAACTAATACTGTTTTTGTTATATGGTCGTCGACTAAATTGCACGTAATCTCGGCCGTAATTTACGAGTTTATCATCGTAATCAGCCCAGTCAGTAAGTTGGCCATCCAGCTTTATTGGACTCGAAAGGTCATAAGCATAAAGATCCCGCCCTTTTTTGACTGACTGTAAAAAGCTAGCTTGATCATTAAAAAGCTTCGGGCGTTCATTTAGTGCCGTTGCAACGGCACGAGTCGTACCAATGAGCGTCTGCTCTTGCCCTTGGCGTAACAGTTTCTCCATTTCAAGCACATAGTTATAACCTAGCCACGGTAAGGTTAATAATAGGCTCGCGATAAGGATAAATTTAAGCCTTAACCCAAAGGCAAACCGTGGCAGTCTTATTTTCATTTTACGCACCCCACCGGTAACCCATGCCGTACACCGTATTTATGCAGTCAAAGTTGTTATCGAACTGTATGAATTTTTTTCGAATACGTTTTACGTGTGAGGTAATAGTACTGTCATCGACAACAACTTGAGCCTCATCCATTAAATCATGGCGACTTTTAACGTGCCCTGGACGCTTAGCAAGGGCATAAACCATCCAAAACTCAGTCACCGTTAATTCGACCAGATGGTTGTTCCAGAATATTTGCATTTTATTTTTGTCGATGGTTAATGAACCCCGCGTCATAAGCGTGTCTTGATCCGACGGTGTCGACATTAAATCACTGCGACGAAACAGTGCCGCAATACGTGCCATTAAATGAGGCAAGCTGACATCTTTGGTGAGGTAATCGTCAGCGCCCATTCGTAGGCCACACACCGTATCGAAGTCGCTGTCACGCGCTGTCAGGAAAATGATTGGAATGGTAGGTGAAAGTGCACGTAATGATTGGCACAAAGCAAATCCGCCATCTATTTCATCTTGTAAGCCAATATCAATGATTGCTAAATCTGGCAGTTGTTGTTCAAACGCAGCTTGGGCGTCTGGTCGATTGTCATAGCCCTGAACGTGGTATCCATGCTTTTTGAGCACGTCCATATAGTTTTCTCGAATTGCGGCTTCATCTTCAACAATGACAATATTTTTCATGGTGCCTCTGTAAGAGCAGGGTGGTGGTCTTAGCTAGAAATTTAGTTTGCGGGAAATCCCGTCTTTATTGTGGTGACTATACAATAATTTAGCGGTTAAAAAAGACGAGAAAAGCAAATAAGAGTAATTGCCATTTTTTTGCCACAATTGATCACCACATTGCCCTTTTTTATCCCCAACTTCGCCATTTGGAATTGGTTTAATGACCTTATCGAAACAAAACAACATCAAAATACGATGAGGATTACAAAATGAAAAAGCAGCTAATTTCAACCATTATTGCAGGTTCACTGATCGCTTCTGTTATTTCGCCTGTGGCGATGGCAACCAGTGATAGTTCTGAAGATAACTATAAAGTTGGGGAGCAGGAACAGTTAATTGGTTTAGGGTCTGGCGCTGCATTTGGTGCAATTGTTGGCGGCCCAATTGGTGCTGTTGTTGGTGGTATGATTGGCGGCATTGTAGGTACCGCTGTTGGTCAAGATGGCTACATTAAATCTCAAGATGAAGAGTTATTAGAGATTACCTCACGTAATAATGAGCTTGAGCGTATTAGCCAACGATATAATCAAGCGCAAATCGATATCGCACGACTAGAACAAGAAAAGAACGATTTACTTAACATTGAACAACGAGAAATCGATCTTGCGCTAGAGATGAATGTTCACTTCCGCACAGGCTCTGATGTGATAGAGCCATTATTTCAGATACAGCTTGATGAATTAGCCGAAGTAATGAAGCAGGCTCCAGATATGAAATGGGAACTGTCTGGTTATGCTGACCAGCGTGGTGATAGTGCCAAGAACTTCGACTTATCAGAGCGTCGTGTTGAAGCAGTTCGGGCTTACCTTGAGCAACATGGTGTAAACGGAAATCAAATCTTTGCATCTGCTTATGGTGATTTGGAACCACTGAAGTCAGAGCAAAACTTTGAAAGTGACTTCTTTGACCGCCGTGTCACGTTACGTAGTGGTACAAGCCAAGTCAGTACAGCACATGCCCACTAAAAGGAGAGAAGCTGTTGTATGAAAAATCAAGATAATCACAATACAGCAATGGGAGCACCTTGGGTGCTTCCGCTTCTAATCACCCTGTTGTTAACAATGCAGTTATCAGTGAAAGCGGACGATATAGAAGCCCAAAGAGTGACCATACCTGATGGCCAAATTGTATACGCTTGGGAGGGAGATGATACGGTCGACTATGAGCAACATATTCCTCATATTGCCGATAAACAGCGCAATGTTAAGGAGTAGAGCATGTTTATTGATGAACGTTTTTGGCTTAAGGTACTGATAAAATTGACCATTGTTCACCTTAGTGTTGTTTATTGTTAAGTAGTATACCTGAGTGGAGTAATCGGAGATCTCATTAATTACCTGCGCAATGATTGCTATTGCAACTATTGTGGTGTAAATTTAGATTACTCTTGATGACGTAACAGGTATAACATGAAAAACGCATTGGTTTATATACATCGCTCTGCAGCTATGACAGCTTTCATTATGATTTTAGTGTTCTTTACAAGCACGGTACTTGTTGAGCTCTTTGGTAATCAAAGTCAAATCGTTGCCGTTAAAACATATATTGCCTATGCAATCTGGGTCTTGATTCCTGTGATGGCGATAACTGGTATTACTGGGGCTAAAATGGCACCTAAGGTAAGCGCTGGTTTGATCGGGCGTAAGAAAAAGCGTATGCCTTTTATTGCAGCAAACGGATTGATGGTTTTAGTACCCGCGGCATTGTATTTAAAGCACCTTGCCACAGAAGGCCAGTTTGATAATGCTTTTTATACCATTCAGTTGATTGAACTTATTGCGGGGTTTACTAACTTAACGTTGATGTCGTTAAATATACGTGATGGATTAAGAGTAAGTGCTAAAAAACGACAAGGATAAATTATTGAATATTCAATAGCCCGTTGTACTTTGAATGAAAGGAGCAACGGGCACGATAGAGCGTATTGGTGAATTAGACAGACTGCAAAACCGAGCGCAACCTATCTTGAACAACTTCGACTAGCAAGTCGGGTTGGAATTTAGAAATAAAGCGGTCACAACCTACTTTTTTAACCATGGCTTCATTGAAACTGCCGCTTAACGATGTATTAAGTGCAATATGAAGGTCACTCATACGGGGGTCGTTACGGATTTCATGGGTGAGCTTATAACCGTCCATCTCTGGCATTTCTGCATCGGTAAACATCATCAGAATCTCATCATTGATGGTCTTGCCTTGATCACACCAGCTCTTTAGTAAGTTAAGGGCTTTCAAGCCATCACTGGCTTCAATAACGTCAAGACCAAGCTGCGAAAGTGTATCTCTTATTTGGGCTCTTGCCGTTGAGGAGTCATCAACAATTAGCACTTTCCGACCAGTAAAATGGTTAACAATCGCATTATCAAGTACGTCTTCAGATATCTGGATATCATAATCAATGATTTCCGCGAGTACCTTTTCAACATCAATAATACTGACCATACGATCAATACCATCACGTTTTAGCTTTGTAATTGCTGTGAGATAATTTTCTTTGCCGACATGCTTCGGGGGAGGCTGAATATCTCGCCACGTCAAGTTAACGATATTCATTACTTGCCCAACCAAGAAAGCTTGAACAGAACGATTGTACTCAGTAATGATGATATTACATTCGGTATCTTTCTCGACATTGCGCATGCCGATTGATTGGCGCAAATCAATAACAGGGATCGATGCACCACGAATGTTGGCTACACCAGAAATATTTGGGTGAGAACCAGGCAAAACATTGAGTTTTGGCAGCTTTACAACCTCTTTTACTTTAAACACATTAATCGCAAACAACTGTGCAGAATGAAGCTGGAAGATTAACAGTTCTAATCGGTTTTCACCGACTAATTGAGTGCGTTGGTCGACGGAGTCTAAAATTGTGGCCATAGTGTGCTCAAGCGTGGGGAATTATTAGATTTATCATTAGATTATACGGTGATAGTAAAGGTAAAGCCACGCGTAATAAAGAAGATTTTACGAGTGTTTAATCCCTAAAAAGTTGAGTATAAGCTCTTAGTTTTCGTAGGGAAATAACCACCTAAAGTGTTTCAAATCAAGGAATTTTATACTGCTGCTGTTAGCCTGATCGGATAACTAAAAAAGATGATCGACTAATCCCTAACAGAGATCAGGCTCTGTTTGGTTATCATCATGAATACTGTAGCGATAGTGCGCTTGTAAGTGCACTCAGAAAAGAGCTGTTTTAAAACAGTCTGATTAATCATCGTCGGTTACAGTACCAGCAACAGAATGAGGCAAATATGATTAATATCAAAATCGATGGAAAGATCATCGCTGTTGATGGTCAGCAGTCAATACTTGATATCGCGGACTCGCACCAAATTGAAATTCCTTCACTGTGTGGCCTTAACCGTAATGGTGAAAAAGTACCTTGTGATTTATGTATGGTCGAAATTAATGGAAATGGCATGCAGCGAGCATGTGAAACGTTCCCTCAATCAGACATGGAAGTTACAACGCAAAGTGAAGCACTATCTGCAACTCGTCGCCAATCGCTCAACCGTATAATGTCTGACCATTATGCCGATTGTGAAGCGCCATGCCAGACAGCATGTCCAGCAGGTGTTGATATTCAGTCGTATCTCTATCACATATCCCAAAACGATCATCAAAAAGCGGTTGAAGTGATTAAGCGCACTTTACCGATGCCGTTATCGATTGGTCGAGTGTGTCCAGCGTTCTGTGAAACCGAGTGTCGTCGCGGCATCGTTGACGAGCCAATTGCTATACGTCAATTGAAGCGTCATGCCGCTGATATTGATTTAGAAGCTCAAGAGCAATACGTACCAGAACGTAAAGCTGATAAAGGAAAATCTGTTGCCGTTATCGGTAGTGGTCCTGGCGGGTTAAGTTGTGGCTATTACTTAAGTAATGAGGGTTACACCGTAACTGTTTTGGAGTCAATGCCACAAGCTGGTGGTTGGTTACGTTACGGTATTCCTGAATATCGTTTACCAAAAGCGATTCTAGATAAAGAAATCGAATTGATTTGCCGTAATGGTATGGAAGTTCAAACGAACACCGTATTGGGCAAAGACGTCATGCTTTCAGATGTGATGACTCAGTACGATGCCGTGTGTTTGGCAGTAGGGGCATCTCAAGCCGTTGAAATGAATTATACAGGTAGTGATCTTGATGGTTGTTACTTAGGTGTCGATTATCTGAAAGATTATGTCACCACAAAGAATTACACGACAGGTAAAAAAGTAGCGGTTATTGGTGGTGGTAACACCGCGATTGACTGTGCACGTACAGCAGTACGCGATGGCGCGGATACCACGCTTATTTACCGTCGTACCCGTGATGAAATGCCTGCTGAAGACTATGAGATTGTTGAAGCAGAGCATGAAGGTGTTAAGTTCCATTTCTTGACAAACCCTGTTGAAAATATGGCTGATGAAAATGGTCGTGTAACAGAGGTGAAGCTTGAGATAATGGCTCTGGGTGAGCCTGACTCATCAGGCCGCCGTCGCCCGCAAGCAACAGGTGAATACTTTACAGAACATTTTGATACTGTGGTTTCAGCTGTATCGCAAAAGCCTGATTTGTCGTTCCTTGACAATGATACTGTTGAGCTACCAGTGACTCGTTGGTTAACACTGGAGTCGGACGCTAACACCATGCACGCAGGGGTAGAAAACCTGTTCAGTATCGGTGATTTCCGTCGTGGTCCTGCAACCGCAATTGAAGCCGTTGCCGATGGTCGTGTTGCCGCTGAGGCAATTGATCGCTTCTTTAATGGTGATATGGAGCATATCCCGGTTAAGCCATTTAATTCGCAAAAAGCCGCGAAAGTAAAAGAGGTCGATCCGAAGCAGTTTGCGGGGATTCAAAAAGCGATGCGCTCAATCATGCCTGAGCTAACAGCAGAACAGCGTGAACTGAGCTTTGATGAAGTTGAAACTGGCTTCATCAATGAAGAAGCGATGCGTGAAGCTGCACGTTGTCTCGAGTGTGGTTGCCAAGCGAATACCGATTGTAAATTGCGTGACTACTCCACAGAATACAAGGTCGATAAAGACGAACTGGATATGTCTAGTTGTCAGAAATTTGCCGTAGATGATAGCTCTGAATTTATTGTCTTTGATGCTAACCGCTGTATTAGCTGTGGTCAGTGTGTCGAGACTTGTAATGAAAAAGCCGTACATGGCGTACTAAGCTTCATGAAAAACGAAGATGGTACCAGTGCGAAGCGCCCAGAATGCCGTCCAGGTTTTGAGGGTGGCTATGATATGGGCGACTCTAACTGTGTGCAATGTGGTGCGTGTGTGCAGGTGTGTCCTACGGGCGCTTTGAGTGATGCGCGTGATAAATCTCAAGGCCGTATCGAGATGCTTAAGCCAGTAGACACCATTTGTACCTACTGTGGTGTCGGCTGTAAGGTCACCATGTTTGTGGATGAAAGCCGTAATCAGATCCGTTATGTGCAGGGTGCAAAGGATTCGCCAGTAAACCAAGGCATGTTGTGTGTGAAGGGTCGATTCGGTTTCGACTTTATTCAGAGCCAAGAGCGTCTTGAACATCCACTTATTCGCAAAAATGGCAAGTTAGAACCCGCAAGTTGGGATGAAGCTATCTCGTTAGTGGCTAGCAAGTTTACTGACATTAAAGCTGAATTTGGTGGCAATGCATTAGCTGGCTTCTCATCTGCAAAAACCACTAATGAAGATAACTACGCTTTCCAGAAGCTTATCCGTCGTGAACTAGGGACGAATAATGTCGATCACTGTGCACGCTTGTGTCACTCAACCACAGTAACAGGGCTTGAAGCGTCGCTGGGTAGTGGGGCGATGACCAATGATATTCCAAGTATCGCGCATTCTGATGTGATCTTTATTATTGGCTCTGATACAACAGCGGCTCACCCAATTATTGCATCGCACATTAAGCAAGCGATCCGAAACAATGGTGCCAGACTCGTCGTTGCCGACCCTAAGCGAGTTGATATTGCTGACCATGCTCAATTGTATGTCGCTCACCGTCCGGGTACGGATGTGATGTTGCTTAACGGGATTATGCAGCAAATCATTAAAAACGGTTGGCAGGATGAGGCATATATAGCCGATCGTGTTAATGGTTTTGATGAGTTAAAAGCTGAGGTAATGAGTGAAGCATACTCACCTGAAAAAATTGAACTCGTTACTGGCGTCAAGCAAGCTGATTTACTAAAAATGGCTAAGTTGATCGGTACTGCTGAACGAACTGCGGTTTACTACTCTATGGGTATTACGCAGCACACGACCGGACACGATAACGTACGCTCCATTGCTAATTTGCAAATGCTATGTGGCAACATTGGTATTGAAGGCGGTGGTATTAACCCACTTCGTGGTCAGTCAAATGTACAAGGTGCCTGTGATATGGGTGCGTTGCCATGGGATTTACCTGGTTACCAAAAGGTTTACAACAAAGAAGCGCATGCAAAATTCGCCAAAGCATGGAATCGACCAGATCTGCCTGCAGAAGCGGGCTTAACATTAACTGAGATTGTTGATGCTGCATGTAAAAAGCAAGTGCGCGGTTTGTATGTGATGGGTGAGAACCCAGTCATGAGTGACCCAGATCAGTCACACGTACTTGAAGCGATTGAAACGCTAGATTTCATGGTCGTACAAGATATCTTCATGACAGAAACGGCTCAGTTAGCGGATGTTGTTCTACCTTCTTATTCTTTTGCAGAGAAAATGGGGCATTTTACGAATACGGAACGTCGTGTTCAGCGCCTTTCACCAGCCATTAAAGCTCCGGGTGAAGCAAAAGAAGATTGGGTGATCATTCAGGACATTGCGAATGCGATGGGAAGTGATTGGGTATACCAATCAGTGAAAGATATCACGGAAGAAATCACGCAACTGACACCGCAATATGCTGGTATTACGTGGGATCGTATCGGTCGCGACGGGTTACAGTGGCCTTGCCGTGATGAAGAGCATCCTGGTACTCGTCTAATGCACCAAGAAACGTTCATTCGTGGCAAGGGTGAAATGGCCGCGGTTCCATTCCGTTATGCCGCTGAGTTACCTGATGAAGACTATCCGTTGATCCTAACAACAGGTCGTTTGCTTGAGCAATTCCATACAGGCACGATGACGCGTAAGACTAGGGGGCTGGATAACTTAGCGGGTCCACGCGCGATGATCTCTGTGGTAGATGCAGAACGATTAGGGGTTTCCAACGGAGAAATGCTTCGAGTTTCGACTCGTCGTGGCAGTATCGAAACGCCAGCCTTTGTGACTAAGCGTATGCAGCCGGGCGTTGTATTTGTACCTTTCCACTTTGTGGAATCTGCAGCCAATAAACTGACTGTTACAGCGACTGACCCACACGCCAAAATCCCTGAGTTCAAGGTAGCTGCGGTTAAAGTCGAGAAAGTATTAACAGTGTCTGAGATTGAAGCGGTAGCGACTGCTTCCGTTTAATCAACGTCCTGTTTCGCATAAAAAAACACCCAGCAATGCTGGGTGTTTTCTTTTGTGTTTCCTTTTTCAGTTTCTGTCTTCAAACGTGAAGACAAAAACTTACTTTTTGTTTAGCTTGTCAGTATCAATGACATTCTTGAACTTGTTCGCTTTTTTTAGCAAATAAGCGATATCAGGTGGGAAGTCTTTGTTTGATTTTGCATGTGTCATCATATCAAACACAGTGAATTCCGTTAGAATCGCATATTGGTAAGACGTAAAGTTGCCTTCAACCTGTAAGGTTGGATCATAATACTTATCACCCTTACGGATAATAGCGTGATCAATTACCTTCTCTTCACAGCGGTAACCTAAGACATAGCGTTCACCTCTGCCATAAATTACGTTCATGTAGCTGTTATAAAAACACTCGCCCTCTGCTTTTGTAGAGCTTTCAAGCATTTCATCATCCATCGCTTCGACAGTTACAATGCGCATTTTATCGGCTTTATAATTTAGGTCTGTCAGTTGGCGACGAATGTCATCAAGGTTTACTTCAGTCACTTCAAATGTACCGGATATCAATAAAAACAGTGTCATTATACCTATGAGTGAGAAAAATGGCACGATTTCATAGAGCATGAATGCTCTGACGTAGTATGAAATTAAAAATTTACATAATTTTACGAATGCAAAGAATGTAAATTAACTGCAAATAGTAATGATTATCACTTATATTCCGTTCCGATTATTAAACAGCAGCGTTTTTATGTACTTATCAAGCCTTTAATTACAACTCAAAACCAAAGGCAAGTACGAAATTTTTTTGGAGTAACGGAATATGTTTTCAAAAAGTCAGCTGACTTTACTTATCGGTGCAATTCTTTCTGTACCAATGGCTCAAGCCCAAACCCACAATGAAACAACTGATGTCGATGAGCATATGGTTGTTACGGGTCGAGACTACGGCTATAAGGCCGACACAAATACTTCTGCAATGCGCATCGAAGCCACCCAGTTGGAAACTCCGGGACAGGTTTCCGTTATTGATGAGCAGGTAATCGATGAGCAGCGTGCGAGCACTTTGGGTGAAGTACTTCAGAATGACTCAAGTGTTTCAGCTGGTGGCACAGGTCGTAACCGCGAGACATTTAAACTACGTGGTTTTGACTTAAGCAGTGGCGATAGTTTCCTGCGTGACGGTAAACAGCACTGGTCGCACTACCGTCAACCAATTGAACTGCTAGAGCGTGTTGAAGTATTAAAAGGCCCTGCAGGTCTTCTATACGGTAAATCGGCACCGGGTGGTTTGGTTAATATGGTGGCCAAAAAGCCAACCTATGAAACCCAAGTACATGTAAGCCAAGATATTGGTTCGAACAACGAGTCACGTACTGTTGCTGATGTAAGCGGTTCATTAAATGATGACCAAACACTACGTGCTCGCGCTGTTGTTGCAAAGCATAGCTATGACTCATGGCGCCGTTACACTGATGGCAGCACGCCATCGACTGAACGTTTTGTCGGCGGCTTATTTGTTGATTACGACATTAATGACAAGGTAACTGTTTCTTTCCATTACGACCGTACTAACGATAACGGCAGCGTTGATACTGGCGCTTACATTGTTGACGGTAAGCCAGTATTGGGCGATAAGCATATCTGGGATGCGCAATGGTCTAATATCGAAAACGATGTTGAAAATATCGGTGTTGATGTAAAAGCTGATCTGAATGATACGTGGCGTATCGCTGTTAGTTATAACCACCAAGATTTTGAGCGCCGTGATATTGAGAGCTTCTCTGATCCATCAAGCTATGATCCTGCGACAGGAACATTTAGCTACCGTGGTTATGACCGCTGGGATAACTGGCAGTTTGATACAGCTAATGTTGATTTCGTCGGTGAATTTGATGCGCTAGGTGTTTCTCACCAGATGTTGGTTGGTGCTAACTGGTTAGGGTATTACTACAAGAGCCAAAGCCAGTCGATTAAAGGTCAAGTCGGTACAGTAGGTGAGCCGTTAGATAAACCTGAAGATCTTCATTACACCAATGGCGATGTGAAAGACCCTTCAGAGTATGACCACTATGGTCTGTATATCCAAGATATGGTTACGCTAAATGACCAATGGCAAGTATTAGCTGGTGTACGTTTCGATAAATCTGAAACCTCGGTAGATACTTACAACAATGTGTTACCAAAAGCGGCAGTGATTTTCCATCCTGCAGAAAACGGTTCAATCTACGCAACATACTCTGAAAGCTTTGAACCAAAAGATCCTGTTGATAACGACATGGATATGAATAACGGTAAAGAGCTTGATCCTGTAAAAGGTAAACTGTACGAGCTAGGTACTAAGTGGGAGTTGCTTGATAGCCAACTGTACTTATCTGGTGCTGTGTTTGATATCACACAGGAAAATATTGTTGTTACTCAAACAATAACGGGCGATCCAGATTTTGATTCACGCACAACTCAAGCAGGTGAGCAAGTGCACCGCGGTGCCGAGTTCGCAGCGTCTGGTTTTGTAACCGACAAGTTCGCACTGAACGCAAGCATGACTTATCTTGATGCTGAAATTAAAGACCCAACGGATTCAAGTATTGATGGTAACCGCCCAGCAGACGTACCTGAGTTTGCCGCTAGTATTTGGTCACGCTACTCAGTAGCAAATAACACTGATGTTAACCTTGGTTTGTTCTATGAAGGTGATCGTTACGGTGACGAGCAAAATACTTATAAGAAAGATGCTTATACTCGCGTCGATGCCGGTATTGCTCACACTATCAAGTATGATCAAAACCTAGATGTTATCATGCGACTTAACGTGAATAACCTGTTTGATACTGACTACCTAGCAGGTGGCAGCCAAACTAAGACCGTTATCGGAGAAGGTCGTAACTATATGGCGACTTTGCAATTACGTTACTAATGATCTGAGTCAAAGGGGAAGTGGATACTTCCCCTTTATTCTTAAAAAAGAATTTAAATGAGATTTGTTTTTATTTACAATATCGCGACTGAAGCCCAGTAAATTCACTGGGTATATTTGTTTCTAGTACCGTTACATTCACTAAGTGAATTGTTTTTAATTATTTGAAAAGTATTGATTACACGATGAACCTAAAAAAATCGAGCCTTGCACTGATGATGTTAAGTCTTGTTTCTGGCGCACATGCCAGTACGTTGGGCGATGCTCGTTCTATTGAGAATTCAATGAACAGCGCCTCAGCAACAAGCCAGAAGAAAATAGATAAAAGCGCGGAAGCACGTCTGTCGATGATGGCAGAAATAGAGCAGCTTCAGGAAGAAGTTAAAAACCTGACTGTTTATCGTGATCACCTTGCTAACTTGGTGGATAACCAAGAGGCAGAGGTTGGAAGCATCAATTCACAAATTGATGGTATTCAAGATACCCGCCAAGGCGTTGTACCCTTGATGTACCAGATGATCGATGGCCTTAAAACGTTAGTGGCAAGTGACAAACCTATTCGCCATGAATTACGTTTAGCGCGTATAGAAAAGCTAGATAAGATGATGGTTCAGGCCGATATCAGTGATGCTGAAAAGTACCGCCGTATTCTAGAAGCTTACCAAATCGAAATGGATTACGGTACCAAGCTGGGCATGTACCAAGGTCAGATAAACCTTGATAGTAACCAGATAGAAGCCGATATGCTTTACCTAGGCCGTATTTCTTTAGTTGCTCGTAGCCTTGATGGTAAGCAGTTCTGGGGCTGGAATGATTCAACATCTAGCTGGCAGTCACTGGATAATAGTTTTGCGAAAGGTATCAATAAAGCCTTTGCGATTGCATCTAAACAAGCAGCACCAAGCCTACTAACCTTACCTGTATCTGTTAACGTGGAGACGAAGTAACATGAAAATCAAAACGTTAGCAACGGTTCTGTGCCTTTTCTCTATGCCTTTCGTTGTTTCAGCAAATACGGCGTTGGTTGAAAAAACTCAGCAAGCACAACAAGTAGAACGAACTCATAATGCACAGCGTGAAAAAGGCTTTGCATTAACAGAGCAGGAAGTTCGTGCCCAGCGTAATGCCCTCATTAAGCAGCAAAAACAATTACAGCGTGAAACAGAGCAACTGAGTAACACATTCAGTAAAAACGAAACCAAGCTGGCTAAATTGGAAGAGCAGTTACGCCTTGAAACAGGTAGCTTAGGTGAGTTGTTTGGGGTTGTTCGTCAAGCAGCAAAAGACCTTGATGCTGAAATGGCTTTCTCGGTAACAGGTGTCGATCGCAATGAATATCGTGATGTCATCAGTACGATCGTTGAAGCGAGAACATTACCATCACTGCCACAATTGACCGGCTTATGGAAAGGGCTTGAAGACCAAATTTCTGCCAGTCGTGAAATGCGGACTGTTAGCGTACCGTTTATTAATGGTGAAGGTCACCAAGCAACTGTTGATGCCTACCGTTTGGGCAGCATTGGTTTGATTGGAACTCAAGGCTACTTGGCGTGGGACGGTGAGCGTGAAGCGGCAAAGGCTTATCTAAAGCAGCCTGAAAAAGGCCCTCTATTTACGAATCTTGATCAATTACAGCAAACGGGTTTACAAGCTGCTGTTGTTGACCCTTCGCGCGGGATCATGCTTGAACAACTGGCAAATTCGCCAACGCTTTCTGATCGTTTAGAACACGGTGGCGTCGTTGGTAAAATCATTCTTGGTTTACTTGCAGTTGGTTTAGCTATTTCACTATTCCGTGGCGCAAAATTAACCGTTATTCGTCAGCAAATACGCAAGCAATTAAAAGAGCCAACTAAACCGGGTAACAATCCATTAGGTCGTGTGCTTGGGGTATACAACAAAGAGCAGCAGCGCAGTGTTGAAGCACTTGAGTTACGTTTACTCGAAGCCATTGTTGATGAACAACAAGGCTTAGAGAAAGGTCTTTCTATGCTGAAACTATTAGCGGCACTTGCGCCAATGCTCGGTCTGCTTGGTACGGTTACAGGTATGATTGAAACCTTCCAAGTGATTACCCAGTTTGGTAATGGCGACCCAACAGTTATGGCTGGCGGTATCTCGATGGCGCTTATCACAACGGTGCTTGGTCTTGTTGCTGCGATGCCACTCTTGCTGGCCCACAATATTCTGAGTACGCAGGCTGATAACATTCGTAGCATCCTAGAGAAGCAGGGTATCAGTCTTGTTGCCGAACAAGCTGAAAAAGCAGGAATCCCAGCATAATGGAAAACAGTCTTTATGAAGTGCCTTTGATACATACATCGGTCTTCGAAGCCTGGTGGTATTCATTAGAACAGTTCATGAACCAAGGCGGCCAGATTTTATGGTGGTTGGCTGCCGTGGTGATTTTTTGTTGGGTATTAGTCATCGAACGTGTGTTGTATTTATTGATGACATACCCAAAACAAAAAAAAGAATGGTTAGCACAATGGCAGGTAAGGGAAGACCAAACTTCTTGGTACGCACATGCTTTGCGTGATGGCTGGTTAAGTCAGGCGCATATTGCATTGAATCAAAATTTGAATCTTATCAAAGTGCTGGTGGCCATATGTCCAATGTTGGGTCTACTGGGCACTGTAACAGGTATGATCTCGGTTTTTGATGTCATGGCGACCCAAGGGAGTAGCCAGCCAAAGCTAATGGCTTCAGGTATCTCGTTGGCAACATTACCAACAATGGCAGGAATGGTTGCAGCGCTGTCGGGCATGTTCGTTCATGCTCGACTATCAAAAGCATGCCACCTGCGTGAAATTAAGTTAGAAAAATTATTAAGGAGCCAGCGATGAGACTAAGCCGTCCATCTTCTGCCCGTGAAGAAGCCCAAGTAGACTTAACCTCTATGCTGGATATCGTTTTCATTATGTTGATTTTCTTCATTGTGACGAGTTCGTTTGTACGAGAGTCAGGTGTAGAAGTTAACCGTCCGCAAGCAAGTAATGTGGTTAGCCAAAAAGATGCGGGTATCTTTGTTGCGATTACTTCTGCTAACGACATCTATATTGATAAGCGTGTTGTTGATGTGGAGCGTGTGCAAGCCACACTTGAACACTTATTGCTTGAGCAACCAGAGGCGTCTTTGGTTATCCAAGCGGATGAGCATGCTTATAACGGCACTGTTGTGAAAGTAATGGACGCTGCAAAAGGAGCGGGTGTGAAGGGTATCGCGCTGGCTGCGGAGAGGCGCTAATGTTTCGGATTCTCATCGCGTTGCCAGCCGCGTTTGCGATGGCGCTCGGCTTATTTACTTTTATGGCATGGATGGTCGATAACGGCCATCAACGTGCACAAGAAGATAAGCAGCCATTGGCATTTGATATGGTTATGGTTGAACAAGAGCGTGAAGCTCAACGTCGTCAACGTACTGTACCAGAGAAGCCAGACACGCCAGAACCACCGCCAGAAGCTGTTCCTACGTCTAGCCAAGCTGTAACCAATACAGCCATGCCAACGATGCCAAGTTTGAATCTGGATACTGCGGTTTCAGGCCTAGCGATTAATGTACCGACGTTTTCTGATTTTGGTGCTAATCAGCAGGCAATGCCACTTTACCGTGTTGAGCCTCGTTATCCATCTCGTGCGATGAAGCAGGGGGCTGAGGGTTACGTTGTTATGTCGTTTACTATTGATACGCAAGGTAGGCCAACTGATATTAATGTGATAGAAGCACAGCCACGCCGATTGTTCGAACGTGAAGCGATGCGTGCATTGAAAAAATGGAAATATCAGCCGAAAGTTGTTGATGGCAAAGCTATTGCCCAGCTAGGTCAAACAGTCAGACTGGAGTTTAAATTACAAAAATGATGAAGAGATTCGCGTTTGTTATCGCTTTGGTTTTGGCCTCAGCACCAGTCTTAGCTGAACTTTCACAGTTTACTGCAGGTAGAGTGCAGCGTGCCAATACGTTACAACAAGAAGAAAAGCTTGATGAAGCCATCGCACTACTGAAAGATCTCGATCCTTCTCGTGCTTATGACCAAGCTTTTGTTCAACGTATGCTTGGGGTGTTCTATTGGCAGCAAGGTAATTTATCACCGGCGATTGATTACTTATCAAAAGCGGTGAAATCTGGTTTGTTGCAAGATGAGCAAGCATGGGTTACGCAGCGTATGCTGGCTGATATATTACTCTCTGATGAGAAGTTTAAACAGGCTTTGCCACATTACTATGCATTAACTAAGTCAATTCCTGATACTCAGAAAGCCGATGAGCTGTGGTTGCGTATAGCTCAAGCTCACTACCAAGTTGAAGAATGGCAGCCTGTGCTTAAAGCCATTGAACAGCATAAGCGTTTTGCATCGAAAGTTGATGTACAGCCACTAACAATTAAGCTGGGGGCGCAGCTACAACTTAAACAGTGGAAGGCTTCCATTCCAACGTTAGAAGCGCTTATTGCCTTAGAGCCTGAAAAAGTGGTTTGGTGGCAACAGCTCGCGGGTATTCAGCTTCGTCTCGGCCAGTCAAAAAATACGTTGGGTACACTGGCAATGGCTAAGCGTCAGGGTGTTGAACTCAGCCAACAAGATTTGAAAACGCTAGGGCAGTTGTATGCACAAAATGGTGTACCTGAACGTGCAGCACGTTTGTATGCTGAACTTGATAATGCTGAAACTGATAAAGAATTAGTTTCGACACAGGCACAGTACTGGCAAATGGCGAAAGAGTGGGAAAAGGCAATTGGACTGTGGCAGTTAGCTGCCAAGCTTGATAGCCAGTATCGCTGGCCTTTAGCGCAATTATTGTTGCAGGAAGGGCATTACGAGGCGGCACTTGCTCAGTTAAATAAAGTGTCAGATAGGAAGCGTGAAGTAGAGGTAGAGCTAGCGAAGGTTCGTGCTTATTATAAGCTGACAGACTTCGAACAAGCGATCATCCATGCAAAACGAGCGGATAATATTAAGTCATCATCTGCGTCTCAAAGTTGGATCAAGTACTTAAGCCAAATGCGTAAGATGAATAGCTAAGAACGCCTACCCATCTATTAAGGCCGCAGTTGTGATAACACCCTGAATCTTTGGGGCGATATTTATCACAGTTACGGCTTTTTTTATTCACAAGGGTGCTCCAATTTCCTTTGATATGAAACTACTCACAGTAATTTAATGGGTATAGGTACACTATCATTTAGGTCTATTATTCATACATTATCAATACATTTACCATAAACGGTAATGTGCCTGATACAGTATTGGAACAGTATGCCTATGAAAGTCCCCATAAGAAAAATGACGTGGAAGACGATGTGGCGGTTAATCCGCCCTCAATCAGCAACTCCCTCGTCATAATTCTAAAAGGGGACTCTTATGTCTGTGAATGAAATTCGTAATGTTGCATTAGTAGGTCAAAGTGGTGTCGGCAAAACATCACTGGTAGAACGCCTGCTGTTCGACTCCCAATCTTCAACTCACCTCGGAAATATCAAAGCAGGTGATACCATCACCGATTTCGACACTCAATCTATTCAATATCAACATAGCATCGAGGCAACGCCAGTCTCTGTTACTTGGCAATTACATCGGATGAATATCATTGATACTCCGGGCTTGCCTGAATTACTCGGACGTACGTTAAGTATCTACCCAGCAGTGGAGACAACAGCCTTAGTGTTTGATGCTAACACGCCATTGAATCAACTCTCTGACCGTTTATATAGTTTTGCAAAGCAGCAGAAAAAGTGTCAGATGATAATTGTAAATAAGGTTGATCTTAATCCCGATAAGCTTCTGGCTTTATTACAAGAGATTCGTTTGCATTTTGGTGAAGAGTGCTTACCTATTAATTTACCAACAGCTGATGCTCGAGGTATTGTTGATTGTTTCTTTGAACCGGAATATGAGCAAGTAACGTTATTTGATTCAGTTGAGTCCGCCCATGAAAAGTTGATAGATCAGGTTATTGAAGTTGATGAAGACTTGATGGAGTTATACCTTGAGCAAGGCTCGGAGCTTAATCCTGCCCAGCTGCATGATCCGTTTGAAGAAGCACTCCGTACTGGTCACGTGATCCCTATTTGTTTTGTATCAGCAGAAACAGGCGTTGGGGTTCCATTATTACTCCGAACGATGGCGGAGCTCATGCCTATGCCTGATGAAGGCAATCCGCCGATGTTAGAAAAGAATGGCAAACGAATACGAGTGGATTGTGAGCAACTCGATCACATTGTTGCTCATGTATTTAAAGTCAGCGTTGATCCATATTTAGGCAAATTGGCATACCTACGTGTTTTTCAAGGCGAGATTAACGCAGGCTCGCAATTGTACATAGGTGAAAGCAACAAGGCGTTTAAAGTTGGACATTTATATCAATTACAGGGTAAAAAACGGACTGAAATTGGACGAGCTCGGGCAGGGGATTTTTGCGTGCTGGCGAAAGTCGATGACTTAGCTTTTGATTCTGTTGTTCATGACTCGCACGACGAAGACGGCGTGCATATGAGAACGCTTGATTTTCCCGAGCCGATGTATAGTTTGGCGATTCATCCAATAAAACGTGGTGATGAGCAGAAATTATCTGAGGTTCTGGGTAAAATTGTCGCTGAAGACCCATCACTTCGACTAGAGCATCGATCTCGTACCAATGAAACGGTATTGAGTGGGCAGGGCGAATTCCATCTGAAAGTCGCGTTAGAAAAAATGGCGGCGATCTATAAGATTAACGTTGATACAGAACAACCCGGAATTGAATACTTCGAGACAATTACTCAAGCCGCTGAAGGCCGATATCGTCATAAAAAGCAAAGCGGTGGTGCGGGTCAATTTGGCGAAGTTCAGTTAAGAGTGAAGCCGCTTGAGCGTGGTTCTGGCTTCACTTTTGTGAATAAAGTAGTGGGTGGGGCAATACCAACGTCATTGATCCCAGCGGTTGAGAAGGGTATACGGCAGGCCCTGAATGAAGGCGCAATATCTGGCAACCCAATCAAAGACATTGAAGTGACGGTTTATGATGGGAAGTTTCATTCAGTTGACTCAAAAGAGATCGCTTTTGTTATTGCGGGTAAAAAAGCATTTCTTGATGCGGTAAACAATGCGAACCCAATTGTACTTGAGCCGATTGTAGAATTAACGCTGCAAATACCAACGCCAGCAGTTGGTGATGTTACCGGGGATTTGGCAGGTAATCGTGGTGTAATTCTTGGTACACAATCTGAAGCGAATAACTTTACGGTTATTGAAGCACGAGTGCCTCAGAATGAATTAGTTGATTACGCTCAGCGGCTACGTGCAATAACCGGTGGCGAGGGAAGTTTCAACTTACAAATGAGCCATTATGAGCCGGCACCAAGTACGGTTCAAAAGAAAGTTTGTAAAGAAGCTGATGTGCACTAATTACCAATTATGTCACTTTTCTAATAACGCCCCAATATCAGGGGCGTTTTCACATAGATTTGCGTCCTAAAGCTTTATTTCCCAAGACTGCTATGAATTCACTATATTGGTTTTGTCTGTACTGATAGTTTTCCCCACTAATATGCTCATCACTTATTAGGGTTATATGTTTATTGTTTTGCATTTTTCCTGTGAATGTAAATTTCTGGATTTTCATTAAGACTATGAATTAACTTATCAATTACTATTGTTGGTAATATTTTTGTCATGAAATTATACCTAATTTGTCATTTATAAAGTCTAACCTTCCAGCCGATTTTTGAAGTTTAATCAGGAACATATAAATGAAAAAATGGACTCTGTCGGCATTATCTTTGCTGACAGCAGCAACATTAGTTGGCTGTAATTCAAGCTCGTCAGATGAAGATGATAAAGGTGGATTGGAAACCTCAATTCAAGTTGCTTTTATGCCAGACATTCACTTCCATGACATCTATGGTGATTTCCAAGATGACTCTTTTGATGGCTTACCAAACAGTCAAAGCGGTGAAGGAGCAACTATTCGCACCATGGCGTCGCAAATGGGATCAACCCGTTTATTTAACGAGAACTATTTTGCGTTACTGGCGGCATTGGATGATATTGTTGACCGTGGTATTAAATATGTTGCGTTGCCTGGTGACTTCAGTGATGACGGCCAGCCTATTCATATGCGCGGCTTGGTAAAGATTTTTGATACGTATCATGAAAAGTATGGCCTAGAGTTTTTTGCCGCGCCGGGTAACCACGATCCAAACCGTCCGTTTATTCAGCCTGCAGGTAAAAGTGACTACCTTGGTGACGGTGGCAAGATGCAGCCAATTTATAGCCTTGAGCATGGTAATTGCCTAAATGCTTCAGCTGCAAGTGACGGCTCTCATCCTGTTATCTGTAGCGATGAAGTGGTGCACTGGGGCTATGAAGATATTATGAATATCTTAGGAACTCACGGTTTCAACCCGCAAGAGAAGTATCATTATTTCGAAACACCGTATAGCAGTGATGAAGCCCGTAATAATTACTCGTTTGATCTTGCCATGGAAGAAGCAAGCTACGAAAACCGCATGTATGAAATTTGTCATGAAGGCACTGGTGATGAATATAAACAAGACGGTTTTACCAGTTGTTCAGAGGTACCAGATTCAAGTTATCTAGTGGAACCTGTTGAAGGCTTATGGCTATTAGCGATTGATGCAAATATCTATCAGCCGAAGGCAAACTCAGTAGGTGGCGTGGCTAACCCAGATGATTACGAAGGTTCAGGTAATGCTGGCTATAATATGATGCTAACCCATAAAGCGCATGTAATCGACTGGATTCGTGATGTCGTTAAAGCTGCAAAAGAGCAGAATAAAACCTTGGTATCATTCAGTCACTTTCCAATGACTGAGTTCTATAATGGCGCGTCTGAAGATATTGAAGATTTGTTCGGTGAAGGTAATTTTCAGCTTGGACGTAAACCTGACGAAGAAACCAGTAAAGCGTTAGCGGCAACCGGTTTAAGTGTTCATGTTGGTGGCCATATGCACTTTAATGATACAGGCATGAAGTCTTACAACATTAATGGTGAGCAACATACACTGTTTAATATTCAGGCTCCATCTTTAGCGGGGTATATCCCAGCCTATAAAGTACTTAATATCAGGCCAGATAACCAAATTGAAGTGGAGACAGTTATCATTGAGAACGTACCACGTTTCAATGAGTTATTTGAGCATTACCAAGTCGAGCATGAATACCTAACCGCTCAGGCTGGTGATGACGAAAATGCCAAATCGGAAATTTGGAATGGTGATATTCTAAAATCCGAAACTTATTATGAGCTAACTGACTGGCACATTAAAGAGCTGACTCGCTTACGTTTTTTACCCGGCGACTGGCCTGTTGAAATGCGTAAGATGATCATGAATATGGACGGTGAGCAGATGTTGATCATGTCACAGATTGAAACTGACTTTACTGTTTGTCAGCTTGCAGAAGCTTTGGAGCTACCTTTAACAGGCTGTGCAGCATTACAGACTAGCGATTTAGCACAGTTCTTAGCCGATTGGCGTAATGCTCGTATTCAAGCAGAGGGCATTGCTGCAGAAAATAGCCTGACATTGGCTGATTTCCGAAGTTGGACCGGTGAAGAGTTGGCTGTTGATTTTTACCGCTTACGTAATGCAGACGAATTGGCTTTCCGAGATATCGACTCAGCAGTATTACCACAGTATAAAGTGTTAAGCGAAGAGCTCGCTGAATTTGATGGCACAATAGATTCAGAAATTGGTGACCTAGGCCAATATACCGTTGGTGATGTATTTAAGTCACGATTTGGCAGTCTGTTCGTTATTCTGGATAAGTTTGCTACAGGCCAAGCGAGCGACCATTTCTTGATAGATACAGAGAATCAAACATTGACGGATCTTAAAGGCACCGCAAACCGAGAAGCGATGCAATAACCGTTAAGAATGTTTAATAAGCCATGTTACGAGTATGCACCTTGTTTGAATTATTGGGGGCGCTTATGTGACATGGCTTTTTTTGTCATAGTCGCAATCCATCTAAAACAATCAATTATGACGCTGTTATGTTTTATTGTGGTCTGTTTGACTGTCTTTTTTTGTAACCGTGGTTTATTAACCTTTATTTGTGTTGTTTGTTAGTGATGGTTACTCGTCTTTATCTTTGTTTATAATTTAACCTTGTAAGATATAAGTATTTAATGATTAAGGCATTATCGTCATTGTTGCTTTTTTTAGAACGCAGCTTATTAATAATAGCATTGGTTGTTAAATCTACTGCGTGGTTCAATGGTCAGTAGAAGGTGTTTTTTACATGACAAGGGAAGTCAGTACATGGATAGCATTAAAGCTCAACTGTTAAACTTTAAGCTCCATTTTATCGTCATTGCTTTATCTATTATCGCAGAGATGATTGGGGTTATTAAAATTCCAATAGGGTCCAGCAGTATTGTGCTGCTTCCACTCTTTTATTCATTTATATTAGGATTGCTTATTAATCCTAATATTGTAAAGAAAGCCAAATCAATAATCTCTGTCGATCAAGCTGAAAAAGCCTCGCCGATTATTTTAATTGCAGTAATGCCATTTCTTGCCAAATTCGGCACATTAATCGGCCCCTCTTTAGATAAAATTTTAAGCGTCGGTCCTGCGATGATATTCCAAGAATTAGGCAACTTGGGAACGATCTTAATTGCAATGCCGGTAGCGATATTGTTGCTTAAGATGGGACGAGAGTCTGTTGGTGCTTGTTTCTCGATTGCTAGAGAGCCCAATATCGCGCTGATTTCTGATAAGTACGGATTAAAGAATCCAGAAGGGATCGGTGTAATGGGTGTGTACGTTATGGGTACTATGTTTGGCACACTTTATTTTGCAATTCTTGCCTCAGTTTTAGCCAACTTAGGTCTGTTCGATGTTAAAGCCCTCGCGATGGCTTGTGGGGTTGGGAGTGGCAGTATGACTGCGGCGTGCTCTGCATCATTATCAGAAATGTACCCAAGCTTGAAAGATGAGATTCTAGCACTAGCTGGCGCGAGTAACTTGTTAACGAATGCGACAGGCTTGTTCATTGGGTTGTTTGTTGCATTACCGTTGACTGAAAAACTATATAAAGTGCTGACAAAGAAAAAAGGTGAGCAGGTAGAAGCTGAATTAGGGAGTGATTCAAATGTCTGAGGTAATCGAAAAACGCCACGTAAATAGCGGCATTAATTTAATCGAATTTGCACTGGTTTTATTCTTTGTTTCTATCATAGCACTGATTTCAAACTGGGCTGGGGCAGGGGTTGCACCGACAGAAGCGCTGTTAGGGATGTTTATCATCTACACAATGGTGCTTGTTAGTTTAGTGTTGGCAAAATATATGCCATTTTATCTACCATCGGTTGCTTGGATTTCAATTGTTAGCGTGGGACTAACATTACCGATTTTTCCTGCAGCTGATTGGATTGTGACAAATCTTCAGTCGATTAACTTCTTAAGTCTTGTTACCCCCGTTTTAGCTTATTCAGGCTTGGCGATTAGCAAGCTAGAGATAGACACGTTTAAGAAGTCAGGCTTTAAGATCGTGCTTATTTCTATTCTAGTATTTACCGGTACGTTTATTGGTTCAGCCTTCGTTGCCAACATTCTACTTTAGGTTTGATTACATCTATGGCGACCCCTTATTAAAAAGGGGTCAGCTCATAATAATAACATCATAACAATTTGAGATAAGTGATATGAAAGAGAATGAACTACTATGTCAAGAGTTCGAGCAGCAGATGATAGAGTGGCGACGTGATATTCATGCCCACCCTGAAATTGCCTATGAAGAATTCAGAACATCAGAATTTGTCGCGACAAAGCTAAAAGCACTTGGTCTTGAAGTAACATGTGGTATAGGAAAAACAGGCGTTGTTGCAACGCTACAGGGTAACAAAGGCAGTGGTGATGCTATCGCACTTCGTGCTGATATGGATGCATTGTTGATGCAAGAACTTAATGAGTTTAGCCATTGCTCTGTGCATCAAGGCAAAATGCATGCTTGCGGTCACGATGGTCACACAACGATGCTACTTGGTGCAGCTCACGTATTGGCAAAGAACCCTGATTTTGCTGGCACGGTTCATTTTATTTTTCAGCCGGCTGAAGAGAATGAAGCGGGTGCAAAAGCCATGATTGAAGATGGCTTGTTTGAAAAGTTCCCTGTAAAAGCAGTTTATGGACTTCATAATTGGCCAAACTTACCTGCTGGTGAGGCAGCGGTACATGATAGTGCTGTAATGGCAGCTTTTGATACTTTTGACATTGTTATTAAAGGTAAAGGTGGGCACGGAGCGATGCCACACTTAGCGGCAGACCCAGTTCAAGCGGCAAGTTTAGTTGTAACAGCTTTGCAAAGTATCGTCAGCCGTAATATTGACCCGCAGCAGTCTGGTGTTATTAGTGTTACGCAAATTCATGGCGGTGATGCTTATAACGTTATTCCTGAAGATGTTTCATTAAAAGGAACAACGCGTTCATTCTGCCCAGATGTTCGTGATTTGATTGAGAGTCGTATGCAGCAGCTTGTTGAGGCCGTTGTTGAAAGCCAGGGTTGTAGCGTTGAATTTAATTATACTCGCCGCTATCCAGCAACGATCAATACCAAGAATGAAGCGCGTGAGTGTCTGAGTACGTTAGAGCTATTGCCAGGGATCAGCAAAGTACACCTTAATCCACCTGCAAGTATGGGCGGTGAAGACTTTGCCTTTATGTTGGAGCAAAATCCTGGTTGTTATATTTGGCTTGGAACCGGTGGTGATTATGGTTTACATAACCCGCACTACGACTTTAATGACAATATGCTAAAAATAGGTGCTAATTATTGGGTGAATCTGGTACAACGATTACTTGCTTAAATTGTTGTAGCAGAGTTATGGATAATCGCGCATTAAAGTATTTTGAAGCTGTTGCTAATGCAGGAAGTATACGTGGAGCCTCTGAACAGCTTCACGTTGCTCCATCAGCAATTAGTCGAAAAATCGTACAATTAGAATCAGAGCTTGAAGTACAGCTGATCACTCGATTGGGTAGAGGGATCAGCTTAACGGAAGCTGGTAAAGAACTAACACGATATATAAAAGAGCTCCACCATAAAGAGAACGAATTCTTATCGTATCTTACTGATATGCAGGAATTGAAAACCGGTACTTTGCGTTTAGTGACGGGAGGCGGTTTTATTGATGATTTAATTTTACACTCGGTAACGCGCTTTTCAAAAAAGTATCCAGGTGTAAAGTTGAAGCTAGATGTTTGCGGTGGAGACGACGTGATCAGAAAGGTTCGTCAAGAGGAGGCTGACATTGGTTTGGTCTTAAATTGCCCTTCTACTCCACAGATTGATATTCTCCACAGTGAAAAATTTCAACCGCTATCACTTATTATTAACCCTTATAGTGAGCTAAACCATTTAGATAAATGCTCAATTGAGACGTTAAAGTCAATTCCACTCGCTCTACTTCATAATTCATTTAGTATCAGACAGATAGTTCGCCAATTTGAACTTGCTCATAGCTTTCAGTTGAGTCCGGTTCTAGAATGTAACTCCTTTCAAGCACTAAAGATTTTTGCCCTATCCGGAACAGGAGGCACATTGCTACCTGAAGTATGTGTTGAGAGAGAAATCAAAAATGGCAGCTTGAAAGCCATTCCAATTGAATCTATGCCTTTCGTTGATACTTCGGTTGATCTAATCATGCGTAATGGTCATGAAAAAACGGTTTGCATTCAAAAAATGGCAAATGAAATTATTAGTGGAATGTCCGTTTTTTTACCTYGTTAAACCTCTATTATCCATTTGATTGTTGAATATATAGCCATAATTTCAACGTCACTTTTCAATCGATCACATTCATTTTAACTATTTACTCAATAAGCGTGATGCTGCTGACAAATACTGATTAGCAGCGTTGTAACATTTGGTATTGTTTATTAGCATTTATTTACATACTTCATCTAAGTATCCATACAGGGAATGATTGGAATGGGAAATAAATTAGATAAAGCTGAAAGCCAAAACCGCCGACTATTTATGAAGAAGTCAGCGACTTTTGCAATTGCAGGACTAAGTAGCTCACTAATCGCAAATAGTGCAAATGCATCTGATCTTGAAAATGATGGGGTGGCTTTTTTAAAGCACGACAGAAAAGATGAAAAATTTTGGAAAAAAATAAAAAAGCAGTTTCTTCTCGATAGAAGAACAACGTATATGAACATTGGCACCACAGGTTCAATGCCAAAGCATGTGTTGGCCGAATATACCGAAAATAATAAAACAGTTGCAAAATATCCATGGGATATGGATGAAAAGTTTGGTTCATGGCCGTATGTTTCTGAAATGGTGACTGGCATTGCACCAGGTTTCGGTGCTGAGGCATATGAGCTTATCTTAAGTCGTAACACTACGGATGGTATGTGCTCCATCATTAACGGCTTACATTTCGAAGAAGGGGATGTGATCTTAACTACTCATCATGAACACGTTGCTGGAACTTCACCGTTGAATGTGGTTAAGCAACGCTTTGGTGTAAAAGTGGTTGAAGTGCAGCTTCCGGTGTTTACTGGGACTGAATCAGTTACGGAAGAAGAATATGTTAACGTATTCAGAGAAGCGTTGAATGCATACAGCAATGTTCGTTTGATGATGTTTTCCCATATTACCTATAAAACGGGTACCAAATTACCAGCCAAGCAATTATGTGAATTAGCAAAAGAGTATGCCGTACCCACTCTTATTGATGGCGCCCATACTATTGGCATGCTCGATTTAGATTTTCATGATTTAGATTGTGACTTTTATGCAGGGTCGGGGCATAAGTGGCAATGTGGTCCTGGCGCAACCGGAATTTTGTATGTAAGGGATAATGCAAGTCGATTAGATCAATATTGGGCCGACCGTGATAATTCACTGTGGTTAATTAACTCTTCTCTGTCGCATGCTGATTATTTAGGTAAACAGCTGCAGATGCAATATATCGGCAACGATAATTATCCTGCAAAGCAGGCTTTGGCCGATAGTTGTAAAATGTGGGATGACATCGGCCGCGATAGAATTGAAGAACGCGTCTTATACCTTGGTTCATTATGCAAATCGTTATTAACTAACGCTTTACCAAATGCTTATATTTTCTCCCCGAATGTAGATAGCTTATCAAGTGGTTTAACGACATTTAACCCCTTTGACCTTGATGAAGGTGAGAGGCTGACAGAGTTCAGAGATAGATTGAGAAATGAGTACGGCTTTATCATTCGTACAACAAGCTTTAAATTGTATGCTGAGGATAGTGCAGATTCACATGCCTTACGAATTTCGACTCATCTATTCCATGATGAAAAAGATGTAGAAGGTTTAGTCGAAGCCATTCAACATTTATTTGAAGCAATGTCATAGTTCTTATAGCACCTAACAGTGTTAGGTGCTTTATTCGGCTAGATATAGATCAAGAGTACTTAAATGATAAAAACAAAAATGCTCAAATCGTTAACACATTCATTGTTTATTGCAGGAAGTCTGTTATATAGCCAAAATATATTGGCATATGATCTACCAGAAATAAAAGAAAGCGGTGTTATAAGGCATATTGGAGTACCTTATGCGAATTTTGTCTCTTATATTAAAAGAGGTGACTTTGAGTCGCTAAGTGGATTAGATGTTGAACTAATAAAGGGCTTTGCCAAGCATATCGGTGTGGAGTATCAATACGTACCTGCCGAATGGCATGATGTGATCGGCAAGCTTATTGGACAAGATGTACTTTACAGTAATAATAAATTTTCTTGGGGAGATAAGAGGACTGTAGAAGGAGATATTATTGCTAATGGTGCAACAATTCTTGAGTGGCGCACTGAGCTCGCTGATTTTTCTGATGACTATTTTATATCAGGAGTATGGTTAGTTGCACGGTCAGATTCAGATCTATCACCCATTGAACCAGCTGAATCAATTGATGCTGACATCAGTAGCGTTAAACGTATGATTAAGGGAAAAGATGTTCTGGCACTAGAATTCTCATGCTTAGACCCAAACTTATACAACCTTTATGAAACGGGGGCTAACGTTATACTGCCTGAGCCAGATCGTAAATTGAATGAAATGGTACCTGCGATTTTAAAAAATGATGCTGAAACAACACTCTTAGATGTTGCTGATGCTTTGATTGCGCTTGAAAAGTGGCCGGGTGAAATAAAGGTAATCGGTCCAATATCACACGAACAAAAAATGGGGGCTGCATTTAGAAAGGGTTCTCCACTGCTACGGCAGGCCTTTAATGAATATCTAGATGGAATAAGAAAGGATGGTAG
>NZ_JAKJSI010000034.1:0-91026 GCF_050336695.1 Photobacterium minamisatsumaniensis
CTATCACTGTTTATATATCGTGGTAGTAATGTTATTACTAAAAATTTCAAACGTTTGTCAATGCATTCAATAAAGTGATAATAAAATTTCTCTTATTAACTTCGTTTATCAGATCATAGGTTGATTATTTAGGATGAAAAGGTAATCTAGAATTTATACCTATAAGAGAAAGTAAGTTTTTTTCTTTATAAAAGCCAATGTTAGATTGGTTGTTCTCTATAATGTTAATTGAAGTGATGCTCCAGTTTTCCCAGTTTGGTATGTTTGAATATTCATATGCAATTGTAAGTTTATATATATAATCCTCCTGTTTTTTATTAAATATCGGGTTCTCTGCTCCATATGTTTGATAGGAAACACTGCTTGTTATCGCTAGATTATGATTGTTAAACTGGGAAAAATAGGTTGCTTCTAATTTGTAGTTATCAAAAGAAGCAGCATTACCTATAGCATCATTATTTGTGTATGCGAGCGAAGACACTAACCCCGAATTCGGTTTCAACATTGTTAAGTATTGGCCTTTAACAAAATATGCGTCAGAGTTTCTATGAAGCTCATTATAATGAATAGCCTCTTTATCAACTTTTGATGTAGCACGCCCTAAACCAACCGAGAAGTTAGAGCCTAAGATGTGAGATAACTTTAGTCGGTAGGCATCCCTCTCCATATCGGTCTCCTTTCTATGGCCGATTTGGTATGGGTCTTCCCATACTTCACCAGAAATGATGCTTGGAAGGTAGGCAATGTCTAATTTTGTCCCCATATGAAGCCTACGGTGATAACCAATTTCAAATGCGAGTGTACCTATAGTCAAGTCGTAACGTGAGGTACCGATATAAATGCTTTGCTCTTGGCTGTCGTCTAACGTGTAATTTAAACGACCAAAAGGAACAATAAACACACTGTCATCATAGGATGACTGCTGTGATAACTTTTCCTGTTGGTTTTTCCCGTTTGAATTTAAATTAGAATTACTCAGAGATAACCCTGTGTTTATTGATAACTCTCCTGCTAAGTTAGATTTGTTAAATCCAAAGGAAGAGAAAGGAATACATAATAGTATGCAACCTAAAAATAGCTGTTTCATTTCTTGAGTGCCTATTATAAATTTATGGGTTACTTAATATTTTGGAAATAGCCTCACTTAGCTGAGAGGCTATTAATTTTCATTAACGACATGTTGTTATTTAATAAAAATAGTTTCACCATCTTTAATGGTTTCAAGAATCACTATTTTGTTGATACTCATAGGTTCGACAGTAAGTGGGTTCTCCGCGAGTACAACTAGATCTGCGCGTTTCCCAACTTCAATACTGCCTTTGGAATTTTCTTCAAAATTTTGCAATGCTCCTTTGATAGTGACGGCTTCTAATGCTTGATATGGGGTTAGCTTATGTTGCTCACCTAGCGTAATTCCACTTCTTGTTGTTCTGTTTATTGCAGTCCACATATTGGTCATCATGTCAGGGAACAGTACCGGTGCATCCATGTGTATAGTAAAGTCGAGGTCGTTAGATAGAGCCCAACCTGTTGGAGAAATATTGGAAGCACGCCATTTACCTAGAACTGACTCTCGGTGCCAGTCACCCCAGAAAAAGGTATGAGCAGGGAAGAAAGAAGGAATCATATTATTTTCTTTCATTCTTTTAATTTGGTCGAGTCGTGCGGTTTGGGCATGAATCACCACCGAGCGTCGATCTTCCTTACCAAATTTTTCATCTGCTTTTTCAATAGCATTCAATAGAATATCAGTCGATGCGTCGCCGTTACTATGACTTAAAATCTGAGCATTTAACTTATAGGCTTCTTGAACGTAGTGATCCATTTCTTCTTGAGAAAGCACAGGGTAGCCATGATAGTCGTATGAATGGCTATGGGGTGCTACATAATATGGTGTTGATAAATAAGCTGTTTTCCCCTGAGGGGAACCATCTCCAACAAGCTTCACTCCTGCCATTTTGAAATTGCCTACACTTGTTCTCATCGGTACTATTTTGTGAGCTTCATGTAGGTTAACCCACTTAGCATAAGCCAAGACATCAATTTTCAGCTGTTCTTGTTCCGCCATGTGCTTTAACATTTTTATCGCTGGAATCGTAGCAACCCCTTCTTGTGTGGTCGTAATGCCATATCCAGCAAACATATCTTGGACTTTATTGAACTTCCTTATTACGTCCTCGCCTGTCATCTCAGGCAAGTAATTAAGAATGGGGTATACCGCTGACTCTTCAAGAACTCCAGTTGGTATGCCGTTTTCATCGCGTCGGATCACACCGCCACTAGGGTTTTTGCTATTATTGGTGTAGCCAATGAGTTCAAATGCTTCAGTATTACAACTGCTTAAGTGCCCAGAAATGTGAATGKCGCAAAATTTATAGCCAGTGGTGTAACTGTCCAGTTCCTCACGCGTTGGGTGAGCTTTTTCTTCAAGCTCGGCATCATCGTAGCCCCAAGCGACATGAAGAATATCCTTGTCACGCTCTTCAGAGTCAAAATAGTTGGTTATCTCTCTTTTTAGCTCAGAAAAGTTATTCACATTACCCATTGGGGAAGGGTAGAGGAATGGACTTTCAATAAATGGCAGGTATTGGGCGAAATGAGCATGAGAGTCGATAAATCCTGGAGCAATAATTTTAAGATTCATGTTTCTTATTTCAGTATCTCCTGCTCTAGTTTTTAACACTACATTGTTTGTGCCGACCTTATAAATTAACCCATCTTTGATTGCGATAGCTTCTGCGGTGTCATTTTCACCGGTGATCGGCAAGACATGAGCGTTATACAAGATTAAGTCGGGTGCAGCAAAAATGACAGGGGAAAGAGTAAGGGACAGCACTAAGCAGAGTCTTTTCATCAGTTAGTTTCCTTATGTAGGCATGATATACGAGATGTGTCATACTTTTGCAAAAAATACTTACCAGATAAAATCGTATATGTTTGGGTTTCCCATACATTTAAGGGGGCGTATGCACACAATTGATCAGGTTCTAGCTTTCGTTTCAGTTTTCGACCATGGGTCATATAGCAGTTCAGCGAAGGATCTTGGAAAATCTAGAGCAACAATTAGGGAACATATTCATACTTATGAAGATATTTTGGGGTATGAGTTGTTTTCTATTGAGGGGAAAAAAGCAACGCCTACTCATAATGCCAAACGGCTAATCAAGCGAGCGAGACTTCTTGCGAGACAGCATCGTTCTCTTCATGATCATGGACTAAATCTCTTTGATAATGCGATTTCTGATATCACAATTTGTATTGATACCTTCACTCCAACACAGTTGATAACTGAAACAAATAGTTATATTCGAGAAAAGTGGCCTGAAATTAATACTCACTGGTTGATCAGAAATAGAGAACAATCACTACAAGGTTTGAGTAGTGGTGACTTTGATATAGCGATCTTACCTTCACATGGAAAGATATTTGCGGTCGAGAATGCAACATGGCGTGCATTAGGGTCAGTGAAATTTGGGGTATATACAGGAAAGAATTCAAAACTGGCAAAAGAAACCAACCCAACTCTTGAAGACTTATTTTTAGATACTCACATATTAACTGAATCGCAAGTAGAGTTAGGAGCAAGTCTTGACGGTTTTCGCGCGAGTCCCAATTCAATAGTAGTTAGTAATAATGATTTAATGTTCGAATTGATAAAAAATTCTGGTTGGGGGTTTATGCCAAAATCATATATGGATGCTTTAGAATCCAGCGAACAAATCGTTGAGTTGAATGTAATAGAGATCGGAAAGGAGTTTTCTTTTTTACTACATGCTTTTCATCTACACGAGAAAGATCAAGAAGAACCATTTTCCTCAGTTATTAACTTCATCCGAGGTTTTTTTAGTGATTAAGTTCACTTTCTGATGTCTTCAATGACCCATTTGGATGGAATTGCCATCCAAATGTGATTTCTTTGTTTGGTTTGTCACCTATAAAATATTGGTCATCCGATTTAGGAATACAAACAAACATTAATTGAAGTCGAGGAATACATAATGGCTAATAGGTTAAATAAACTGCTTTTATCAACATTAATTTTCGCTAGTCCGATGGTATTCTCCCACGAAGACGTTGATTCCATTATCAACCCAGATGACCTACAAGATGTGACAAAAGTAAACCCACAAGCAGCGCTATACATTACTTCAGATGCTAACATCCGAGTTTCGGGGATGTTTTCGGGCAAGTGGAATGAAAATGTAGATTTTGCAGGTTTTGCGGAAGGCATTTTCGGTAACCGTTACGGTGAAGATAGTTTTGATGGCGATTATTTAGGCGGTCGTGCTCAATACTTTCAAGTGCATGCTACAGGCAATTCCTATATTCCTCGTATTGGTTTTTCTACAGATCTAATTCATCAGAAAAATCGAGGTCTTGATGATACCTCACTGTTCTCAGCAGGTATTGTAGCTGCTATAGATGGAAGTTTTACACCCGGTTTCCAAGTGTTCCCAAATGTTGCTTATTCCGTTGGTGAGGTGTTTGGGGAAACAGCAGATGGTTATTTAGCGAATCTATTCGTTTCCACACCAATAGGTGATAATGGATCTTTTTTGCTACTTTGGCCAGAATACTTTGACGTAAGTGGTGATAATGTAGAGTTGGAATCTAAATCGCTAAATTTTGTTTTCCAATCTCCAATTAAAAATAACTATGGTCAGTGGTTTGTGACCAAGTTAGCTTATAACGAAACAGATATTACCTTACCCAACGGTGCTAGAATCGAAGGTGACGGTGACGTAACTCTCGAGTTCGGCGTAAAGTGGTACTTCTAACGTATCGTTAAATAAAGTTGTTCAATGAAGTTATCTAGGATTATGTCATGAATAGACTCAAGGCGTCTCTTTTATTCGCTGTTCTATTTACTGTTATTGGCTGTAAAGAGGTTAACGAATCAGAGTGCCTTTATGAACCAATGTGCGAATATGATACTAAACCAGTAACACCAGTTATTTTAGTAGTGGATTATTAACTGTATATTTATCGCTATGAATTAGTGTAAATGATGGATGTTCGCTCATTATTGGCGGAATTAAGAACTGAAAACATAAAGTCGAATACGGTACAGGTAACCAATATGTTATAGCAGTAATAGAATATTCAAAGTTAAYTATAAAGAATTAAAAATTAACGGCTGAACTTATCACACGAAAAGGCGGTATAGATGACCGTCTTTTTAGGTGCTGATATAGTAAATCGTACTCAGTTAGGCCTTTCAGGGATTTTATGCATTATAAGTGACGTAAACGGCGCACGAATGAAGTCTGTGTATTAATTTTAATGAGCTTATTGTGAACAACTTATCAGAATTAGATTAAATTCATCGAATTGTACATTTAACAAACTGAGATTATATTCACTATCTACGAATTACTCATAAAAATAATTTGTTATTACAGTCAGGTTATTAAAAGAATTGTGGATAATTAGTCATAAAGTGACTATTTATCCTATTTGTCCGGTACTCTAGTGGAATGAGATTTAGATGTATCTCACATTTACCCTAAATAATATAATTTACCATTGCTTCACTTAAATTATTCTTCCAAATGATAGCTATTAAAGATTAATGGCTATTTATGTACTACTACAAAGGACAATATTCGATATGACTGGCGCTATCATTAAAGTTTCTCGAAACACTGAAAATGCACCTCAAAGCTCTGTATCTTCACAGTCAGTTGCTTTCTCTCACTACAATAATTTCTCGGCACAATTACCTGTAGACCCTAAAACAGGTGAAATCGTTATTGGTGATGTGAAAGATCAAGCGAAACAGTGTTTAACGAACATTAAAGCAATCGTTGAAAGTATCGACCACGTGATGGACGACGTTGTAAAAATTAACGTATTTCTTAAGAACATCGAAGATGTTGAAGCGGTAGACGAAGTTTACGCAACGTTCTTCGAAAACCTTCTTCCAACACGTACCACGGTTCAAGTTGCCGCTTTACCTATGGGCGATGCTTTAGTTCAAATGGATGCGCTTATTTCAAACGGTGAAGGTACTGCTCCACAAGACCCTTGCGCACTTATCAAACTTTCACGTAACACTGAAAGTGCACCACAAAGTGTTGTATCTACACAAACTGTCGCTTTTTCTCACTACAACAATATTTCAGCTCAGCTACCTGTAGACCCTAAAACAGGTGCTCTAGTGGAAGGCGGTGTAAAAGAGCAAACAGCTCAGTGTTTAAGAAACATTAAGACAATCCTAGAAAGCATTGACGTACCTTTCGATGACATCGTTAAAATCAACATGTACCTTAACGATTTGTCAGATGTTGACGCGGTAAATGAAGTTTACTCAACATTCTTCCCTGACTCAGCTATCGCTCGTACAGTCGCTTATGTGCCTGCACGTACAACAATTGCTGCTGACGCACTACCTATGGGTGCTCTAGTACAAATCGATGCATCAGTATCACACGGTGACGGTACACCACCACAAGAAGTTGAAGATCGTCACGGCATCGTCATCATTGCAAACAACACTGAAAATGCACCACAAAGCGCACTACACACGCAAACAGTTGCTTTCTCTCACTACAACCACATTGCAGCTCAACTTCCAGTTGACGTGAAAACAAATGCCATCGTTGCTGGCGGTGCCAAAGAGCAGGCTGAGCAGTGCATGAAAAACATCAAAGCAATCGTGGAAAGCATTAACCACGTGATGGACGATGTCGTTAAAATCAATATCCAGCTTAAAGATATTGCAGATTTGGATACTGTGAACGAAGTGTATACGACATTCTTCCAAAGCGATCTTCCAGCACGTACTGTTGTTGGTGTTTCTCAAATTGAGATGGACGCTTTAGTGCAAATTGATGCCGTTGTATCTAACGGTGAAGGTACACCACAGAAAGCTTAATTAACTTATGGGTTAAGTTATTAGCGATGAAATGATAAAAAGGATCTAGTGAACTAGATCCTTTTTAGTTTATTAGCCCAAGCTTATTGCGAGGTTTTCTTCGTTTAATGAACATTTCCTACTTATTGATTTGGCCAGCTTTCTTCTTCAATTTTTGCTAAGGCTGCTGCGGCTCGTTGTAATGCCGGCAGAAAGTGTAAGGCTTGTTCGGGTTTTAGGCGCATAATCGGCGCTTGAATTGCAATGCCTAAGTTTGAACGTCCATTTTTTGCGGGGACTAATACGGCAACACAGAATAGGCCGGGTAAGAACTCTTCATTATCGATGGCATAGCCATTTGCTTTTACGTTTTCAAGCTCAGCTTCAAGCTCGTCGAAATCGATAATGGTTTTTTCCGTATACTGCGTGAGTGGAACATTGTTGAGTAAGCGGCGACGCTGCGATGGACTCATACTGGCTAAGAATAACTTTCCGGTTGCCGAGCAGTGTACTGGCACTCGTGAACCTGGGTGCAAGTAAAAACGCAATGGTGCTTCAGTTTCGACACGATCAACATAAATGATCTCACCACCGGATAACGCGGTTAAATTACAGCTTTCTCCAACCTCTTCCTTTAGTTGTGAAAGCACGGTATGACGGGCGCTATGGGTTGTACTGTTAAGTAGCAGTTTTTCTGCAAGGTTACGTAGCCTGATCCCTGAACTGTAGTGGCGGTCATCGCCATCTCGCTGAATAATCCCTGCACTTTCAAGCTGCTGCAGCATCCGATGCAAAGTCGGTTTTGGCAACCCCGTTTCCTCAACTAACCCTTGTAGCGAGAAAAATTCATCCTTCGCGGCAATGACTTCCAGTAAAGAAAAAAGGCGTAATGTTGGTGTGTCTCCCTCGACACGAGCTTGTTCTGGTATCTTTTTCACTTGTGCTGTCATTATCATATCTGTTTGATTCCTTTCTACATAATACTACTAATTATACCGTTTATTTGAATTTGCGTTGACGATTTGCGATATAGTGATTAATATTTAATCTTATATCAATAATTGGAATTATTTGTCTCATTATTTATTGTTTGTATTGTGAGGCCGATTAAGGCAGGCAAAGTGAAAGCAATCAATCGAATCATCGAACAAGCGAAAAAGCACCCAAAACGGATTGTTTTATGCGAAGTTGAGGACAAAAGGGTTTTATACGCGGCTCAAAAAGTGGCTTCTGAAGGTATTGCGAAGGTTATTTTGGTTGGTAGCAGAAGTAACATTCAGCATCAGCTTAAAGCCAATAAAATAGAAATTAGTGGGGTAGAGCTTATCGATCCTGCTGATTCAGCATTAACGAGTACTTTGGCTGACACTTTATTCGAACTTCGCTGCGAAAAAGGAATGACACGGCAACAAGCAGCACAAGAAGTAATGAAGCCGCTTTGTTTTGCTAATTTGCTGGTTAGGCAAGGGTTGGCTGATGGCTCGGTATCGGGCGCGGTACATACAACGGGTGATGTAGTTAGAAATGCGATTCAGGTTATTGGGATGAAACCTGACAGCAAACTGGTATCAAGCTTCTTTTTGATGATGTTGTGCCAACCTTTCCATCACTTAAAAGGAGGAATGATTTTCTCTGATTGTGGTTTAGTGGTCGATCCTAATGCCGAGCAACTCGCAAACATCGCGTTATCTGCTGCGCAAAGTGCCAAAAGTTTGCTAATGGAAGAGCCAAAAGTTGCAATGCTGTCATTTTCAACCAACGGCAGCGCAAAGCATATGGCGGTTGATAAGGTTGTTGAAGCATCAGGGTATGTAAAACAGCAGCAGCCAGAATTAGCGATTGATAATGATGTCCAATTAGATGCTGCCATTGTCGCTGAAATTGCCCAACGTAAATTGCCGGGTTCTAAAGTGAAAGGACAGTCTAATGTATTGGTCTTTCCAAATTTAGAGGCGGGTAATATCGGTTATAAATTAGCTGAAAGAGTCGGTGGCGCGATTGCTATTGGTCCATTACTGCAAGGGTTAGCAAAGCCTGCGAATGATTTGTCACGAGGCTGTAGTGCCGATGATATATACCATGTCATTGCGGTGACTGTTGTACAGGCCCAACAAGAAGCCGTTGGAATACAGCCGGAACCTGAATTAATACCCATTTAAGAGCTGACAGCGAATGACGATAGACAACCTTTTACTATTACTAACGATTATTATGGTTGGTACCTATTTTCAAACCGTGACGGGTTTTGGGCTGGGGATCATTGCAATAGGGGCGACAACGGCTTTTGAGTTAACGACAGTTGCAATAATGGCGGCAGTTGTAAGCTTGATCACGCTTGCCAACTGCGCTTTTGCATTGCCTGGCGCTACCCGAACGATTGATTGGAAAGCGGTTCGGGCTGTCGTAATAGGGGTACTGCCAGGTGTGGTTGCAGGCGTGCTGTTGCTAGAGTTTTTGAGCTATTCAGCGGCGAGTGTATTGCAATGTTTAGTCGGGATTATGATTGTTTATAGTGGTATTAACTTTATGCTACAACCGAAACAGCAAACGGAGCGCTCGGGTAATACCAGCTTTTTTGTTAGCGGGTTTGGCTCTGGGTTGACTGGAGGCCTATTTGGTATGGCAGGGCCACCACTTGTTTATCAGTTCTATCGTCAGCCATTTGATATCCATATTATCCGTAATATGCTCTTGGTCGTTTTCGCATGTACCTCTGCATCACGCAGTATCTTCATTGGTGTGCAAGGCCAGCTGAATACTGAAATATTGTTGCTATCAGCCATTGCGTTACCCGTTGTGAGCCTGACGACTTATCTTGGCCGGCGCTTTCCTCCGCCATTTAGTGCCGAAACAATGCGTCGGGTAGTGTTTAGCTTGTTGATGGTGATCGGGGTCTACCTGACGGTCTCGGCAATACAATCGATGATGGCTTTATAATTGTGGATATCTGCAAGTTACTCTTGCCGTGTTTATTAAAACAAGCCCGAAGGCGGGCTTGTTTGTATCAAGTAGAATTATAAATTATGGGATTAGATGGATTCCTTTTTCCATTTTTTAAAAGGGACCTTCATCAACATCGAGTTGTAGTAACAACGTTTTCCTGTCACTTCCTCAGCTAACCATGAGGGCTTTTCAAACTGTTCATCTTCTGAGCTCAACTCAACTTCTGCAACTACCAGTCCATGGTTATCACCGTAGAATACATCTACTTCATAAGTATGCTCACCACAAGTGACCAGATAGCGTGTTTTATCAATTATGCCTGTCTCGCAAATTTCCAGTAATGCCTGAGCTTCTTCTACTGAAATTTCATGCTCCCACTCAAATCGGCTTGCACCCGATTCACTACCAATACCTTTAACGGTCATGAAGCCTTTATCGCCTTTGACTCGTACACGGACAGTACGCTCAGGCACTGAACAAAGGTAACCTTGGATAATTCGCGTTTGCGCCATTGCTTGTTGCTTAAATTCATAACTACTAACTAAAAATTTACGTTCAATCTCAATCATATCCAACTCCTAGTTAGTTAGTGGGTCTCTAAATTTAGTTGTTGTTGCACATTATCTTCGGCAATAATCCGTTCTGGTTTATGGCGAAGAAAGAGGACGCTTGCAAGTAAGAAAGTGAGGCCTTCCCCGATCGGTAGTGCAATCACGAATCGGTTGTCGTCAAGGACTATAAATAACACGATCAACAGTGACGCAGGGAAGATAAGGCTACGGCATAATGAAACTACACCAGATTGGAAAGGCAAGTGAACCGCTGTGAGGTAACCGGATATAGTCATATTAATGCCAGCGAACACAAAAACTGGCCAAATGTAATAAAGGAATTCAGTCGCCATCGTGACGGTGGATTCAGTACCTTGAACATCAAGGAACATATAAATCAGTGATTCATTAAAAAACAGTAAAATGAAAATAAACAACGCGCTGACTAAGCAGCTCATCGCAAAAGTGATGTTTAAAAACTGTTTTAGCCGCTGGGTGTTTTTTGCCCCAAAGTTCTGACTAAGCATGACTTGTGCTGTATCGGAAATGGAGAAAAAGATCATGAATCCAATCATCAACAAGTAGTTTAACACTGTGATGGCAGCGACACCTTCAACACCCGCACGAGAAATTAGCATCAAGTTAAAAATAAGCGCAATAATCCCGCCAGAAATTTCATTAATGAATTCTGATAGGCCATTGTAGGCCGATTGAAACACTTCCGACCATTTTTTCTGGCGCAATGAGAAATGCAGTTTCCGCTTGGAGCTACAGAAATAGGTTAATAGGGTGAGCAGTGGAAACAGCTGTGATAAACCGGTAGCCCAAGCAGCACCTGTTAGTCCCCAGTCCAACACGGCGATTAATAGGTAATCAAGTGCGATATTAAGTACCGAGCCAATCACTAATGCGGTAGCCGCGAGGGTAGGGAAGCCATCAAGCCTGACAAAAAAGTACAGCACAATGGTAATTAACTGTGCTAAAAGGAACGGCATAATCACACGATAATATTGACTCATTAACGGGATCAAATCTTCACCAGCGCCGAGTAGCCTGAACAAGAAAGGTTCGAAAAGTAGACCTATAGTGATGATGAAGATGGCATATAAAACGACTGTAATCAGGATTTTACTAAATATGGCCGAAGCTGCTGTCGTGTTCTCTTCTCCAAGGTACTTGCCAGCTCTCACCGACCCACCAATGGATAGCATTAAACCAACGCCAAATAATACTGACAATATTGGAATGATCAGATTAACTGCAGCCAGTGCTGATACACCGACAAAATTGCCGATAAAAATACCATCGACAATTGAGGCTGAACTCATCGCCAGCATCCCTACGATGGAGGGCACTAGGTACTTTAAAAACGTGGTGAGAATAGGTCCATCGGTGGCACTGTTTTCTTGGTCAAGTTGGGGTTGCATGAAGGTCTCAGGTTAATAATATACGCGAGGGGCACGATACCAATTATTGATAGTGAACACTAGTCGACAGTGTTCAACGAAGAACACTTTGTCGCCTATGGCAACTTACATTACTAGCAAAGTGATTAAAACGATGTAGTTAAACAGATGATTACCAGTTGTGAGCCTGACGACTTATCTTGGCCGGCGCTTTTCACCGCTATTTAGCGCTGAAATAATACGCCGAGTAGTGTTTAGTTTGTTGATGGCTAAATAAATAGTGGCTAGTGTTCTGAATTAAAATTGGATATTTCTGTGTCAGGTCGGCAGCGCATAAATGTCCTGCTGTCGGAAGCCAAGATTGATTATTTTCTACATATAATTTAGCATTTCAAACAGTAATACTAAATTATATGTTTGTATAGATTTTTCTAGGGTATGTTGAGCTTTCGTGATTGCCATTTTGAATGGTATGGTGAAAGATTATAATTACTTCGAAAAAAACAACCAATCGTACAATACTATGGCGAGAACAATGTTAACTGATAAGCGGTCGCAACTGTGACTGAAAATTATCGTCACTTGTAGACCATGCATTTGCTAGGATTAAACATTATTTTACTGTATCAATTAGGTACGATAAATTGTTCGAAATTATGCCAGCGTGCTATCGCTGGCATTTTTAATGATGTGGCTACCAATGGAAGGGTGAATGAAACTTATACAACAAAGCTCAACACGCCCTTGTTAATGTTTTACTCAATCGTGAATGAATATGCAGCACCAACAGTAGATAGTGAATGGCCAGGGTTGTATTGGACAATATATTTACCTGGAGACAAAACTAGATCAGCCACAGAAATATTATGAACACCGCCAGATGATGGACCGACACTTACATGTTTTAAATAATTACTATTATTCATAATAGGTTGATCACCCTTAAAGAGGTAGATCCAATCAGCTCTTGAACTAGGTGAAACATTTTCAGGAACCTGATATCTAACACTTATATTTTGTGTTGTTGCGTTTGTAACAAATACTGACGTCGATTGATAATTCAATGGATTGGATTGGTTTAAAATTGCTGTCGCGACTAAAGTGCTCACATCATTGGCTTTCATGAATAAACCAATCGTATAAACACCATTAAATAAATCTATCCCAGGTTGGTTTGTTTCAATTGTTTTGTTTGCAAACTGACCTTTAGAAATACCAGATAGTTGCGTTTGTCCAACTATCTGCTTCATAGAGTGGGGAGCCTCAAGTCCTTGCCAGACACCAACAAAGGCTGCAAGCCCCCCCAGGTCACTGTTCAAAACAGTTTTTTCTTCTAATGTAACCGTATTTGATGAGGTAACAATCGCTTTATTCAGACTACTAGTCCAAAGGTTGACAGAACTAGTCACGTTACAAAGAGTTTCTTGTAATTCATGTAATGCTATACTCATTTTAGTTTCCTATATATAAAAATTAATATAAAAGTTCCATTTACAACTTAAATGCTTAATACCTCAGGAACACTTTTAATATAGGAAAAATAGCAAAATAAACTATTACACCTTATTACAACAAAATCATAAAGACATAAAAATATTTTGTCACCTAATATCCCTGTGATCATTGATGATGCTTAATTCAGAAATGTTGAATTACTTCGCGTATGGAAAACTCAAACTTGAAAATTTCGGCTTAAATGTGCATTATCAGAAAACCCAGCCATGTGAGCGGCATCTGGTGCTGGCTCACCATTTAGTATTGTACATACAGCACAAATCATTCGGTATCATAGCAGGTATGGTTGCCAGGGAATGCCAATTTCTTTGCTAAATAAGTGAAGAAAACGGCTTTCCGATAGAGCGAATTTTTGAGCAATATCAGATGCCCGCCAATGACTAGGTTTAAGGAATTTCCCATCTAAGCATTGGTTAAGCTTATGAAGTAACGTCTTAATGCGATGACCCGTTACCTGATTTTCGTTGATAAGAGGAAATTTGTTTGAAAGTCCTAAGCCTTCAAATGATGGGGAAAGAAGAACAGTCAAATCATCAGTGTGATCGGTATGTTTAAAAGTGGGAGAGGGAGCTTTAAATATTTTTGAAGGCTGCCCTTTCAGTATAATTAGACAATGCTAGCTCTAATTCACTAGTGGCTCGACCAGCAAGATCCAACCTTCATCAATTTGTAGCTGATGCTCGATGTTAGAATCAATAATTATTGGTGTCGATATTTTATTATTATCGTGTTTGCAGCAATATCCTCTTCTAGGTCAAGCTAGCTGAATTGCATGTTGACGAGAGGAGATGCATCGATAGACGAACTATATATGATAACTATACCAGCGTTGTTCCAAAAGTTAGACTTCATCGTTTCTCATCTCTTTAAAATCGCATTTTGTTTAATTGTTTGACTGTATTTACCTGTTTTAATTGTACTCGAAACAGCAATGGGAAGTAATGTTGAGTGGTTCGTTTCCATTAGTGCGATTTAGTCAAATAGGAAGCAGCAGTGTTGCTAAGTAATTATTCTAATGTTTGGCTATAAGCATCACTATTTCATTGAGTTGCTCCTGAGTAATCGAATCACCAACATCGAGAGCGAGGTTGTGACGGTAGTAAGGGCTAAGATCTAACCCGATGCCAAGTCCGTATATTTCTACTTCGTTGCTTGCTTCGTAACGCTGAACGATGTCTTTAAGGTGGTTATCGAGGTAGTACTTATCATTAGTGAGGTTTGTTGCTGTGTCCATTGGGCAGCCATCTGAAATAACAAAGAGCAGCTTCCTTTGTTCTGAACGTTGGTAAAGTCGTTGGCATGCCCAATGTACAGCTTCACCATCTATACCTTCTTTGAATAAATCTGCTTTTAATAATGCGGCAATATCTTTGCGTGTGTGTCGCCAGTTGCTCTCGGCATCCTTAAAGATCAAATGGCAACATTCATTCAATCGCCCAGGCAGAGAAGGGCGACCTTGTTTTAGCCAATCAGTATAGGCTTTACCACCATTCCAGCTATTTGTGGTGAAACCAAGTACTTCACTGCTGATCCCAGCGAGACCGAGCGCTTTGATCATGACGTCCACTAACATAGTGATACGGTTGATATGCTCACGCATCGAGCCAGAGCAATCAATTAAAAAACTGACAACACTGTTTGGCCGACGACGATAGTATTCAGTGCAGAAAACACGAGTTTCACTGGGGGAGCTGATGAGCTGGCTGAGCCTACGTCCATCGATGTAACCTTCCTCTTCGCCGTACAGCCAGCCATCACGCTCAGGTATATTTAAGATCGCGGCTAGTTGACGAGAGAGTAACTTAACATTCACTCCTTGCTGCTGAATACGCTCATCAAGTTGCTGACGAAGCTCTGTTAAGAGTGCTTTGCGAACGAGTTTGGTTGCGTGTATTTCGCGATCATATTGAGTGGTAAATACTTGGTAATCTGTATGGCTATCATGAAAGGTGGGGCTTCTTCCGCTAGCCACGGCTGCCATTGCTACGCTTTCTTCGTTATCAAAGTCTAATAGCAATGAAAATGCTGAGATGGCTTCATCGGTATCATTCTTGTCTTCAACTGTGTGTAACGCTCGTTCATCTTCAATCATCTCATTGATGACTGAAGCGATATAAAGAGCGTGTTCAGCATAAGCTTGCTGATTGACGCGATATTGGCGTAATCCGGCTAAAGCTATACCGATTAGCGGGACGATACCTGCACGGGTTGCTTCTATGTGATCTTCTATCTGAGGGTTAATGGGCTGACTGTGTAGTCGGGAGTGAACGATTTGTACGACGGTAAACAGCAAGATCCCCAAGTGGGTTTCTGTTAAGCCAGATGCATAGAATTCTTTACTCCAAGACTGGAAATTTCCCTCGATATTGACCTTCATGCCTGGCATTGCCTCTGGGGCATGTGTCTCGCAGCGAAACTGCTCAAGTATTTCGAATATGAGCCTCACTACTGGTTCTTTTGGGCATAGCTGCTGGTGCAAGGTTTCATTGCAGTGGAGTAATCGTAGCGAGACTGAATCAACTTTGCCCCGTTTATGACTCAATGGACGGATTCCATATTCAGCGCTGGAAGTATTATCTCTAAGGTGTGCTGCGTGTATAGGAACGAGCTCCTGATCGCGGTAAAGCTTGTCACCACGAAAGTGGAGCCTTGGCTCGTTGCTCAACGCTCTTGCTGCTGCGGCACATAAATTCTGGCTTTTCTGATATTGGCGATCCATTGGCTTCACTTTAGTTCTCCAGCTTGAATTACCCACGATTCTTCTAATTCTTCATCAAAGCAACGTTGGTAATACTCAGCGACGACAGGGCGTTCAAATTCATCGCACTTATTTAAGAACGACAGACGAAAAGCCTGCGAGGGACTGTTAAATATCTCGCAATTTTCAGCCCAAGTGATCACTGTTCGTGGCGACATCAAGGTTGATAAATCGCCTGCAGTAAAGCCTTTACGTGTTAGGTCGGCCAATGCGACCATACGTTGTATTAATTTTCTGCCTTGCGTTGTGTCTTTACTGGGTACTCTGGCTAATACAATCGCAGCTTCTTCCTGAGGAGGAAGGTAATTAAGGCTGGCAACGATGTTCCAACGATCAATCTGGGCGTGGTTCAAGACTTGAGTGCCATGATATAGCCCAGATAGGTTACCGAGGCCAACAGTATTAGATGTTGCAAATAAGCGAAACGCATTGTGAGGGCGAATGACTTTATTTTGGTCAAGTAGTGTGAATTTACCGTCACGCTCAAGTATTCGTTGGATAACAAACATCACATCAGGTCGACCCGCATCATACTCATCAAAGATCAGCGCAACAGGGCGTTGTAATGACCAAGGCACAATACCTTCCTGAAATTCAGTGACCTGTTTACCATCGCGAATGACAATTGCATCTTTCCCCACAAGATCAAGCCGGCTTAGGTGACCGTCTAAGTTTACGCGAACACAAGGCCAGTTCAGCCGAGCTGCAACTTGCTCGATGTGCGTCGATTTACCTGTGCCGTGCATACCTTGGATCATGGTACGGCGATCTTGAGCAAAGCCAGCCAGAATGGCCAATGTAACCTCGGGGTTGAAACGATAAGCATGATCGATTTCAGGAACATGATCATCTCGAGAGCTAAAAGCCGGCACCTGTAGATCGGTATCAATTCCAAATAATTGCCTAACTGACACCATTTGATCGGGCCTACACATCGCGATATCTGTCATCTCTCTTCCTTAATTATCTAATTGAGAGTCGATACATCGACAGCTTTTCTGATTTCTCGACAATGCATTCTTTCCCACTTAGCGGTAAAGCGGAATATCAAAATAGTAAAAATGGTGACCTCGTATCACTTTTCGGAATAATTTGTATCAATTATGTGTTTTTTGTTGACGGATAAAAAATGACCGACTAGGGTTATTTTGAATTCGAAATATTGAAACGATAAGTTCCATTTTGTGGATGTGGAATCCATCACCAAGGAGATACAGATAATGAACGAACTAGATGCACGTACTGTTGTAAGTGGCCCGACTAAAATGACCCCTTCTGAAGCATTTGTTGAAACCATGGTTGCCAATGGTGTGACCGATATGTTCGGGATTATGGGTTCCGCATTTATGGATGCGATGGACATTTTTGCACCGGCAGGCATTCGTTTAATTCCAGTTGTACATGAGCAGGGCGCAGCTCATATGGCTGATGGTTATTCTCGTGTATCAGGAAACCATGGCGTGGTGATAGGTCAAAACGGCCCTGGTATCAGTAACTGCGTAACCGCGGTTGCAGCAGCGTATTGGGCTCATAGCCCTGTGGTTGTTATAACGCCTGAAACGGGCACGACAACAATGGGGTTAGGGGGCTTTCAGGAATGTAACCAGTTACCTATGTTCCAAGAGTTCACCAAATATCAGGGGCATGTAACACACCCGTCTCGTATGGCTGAATACACAGGCCGTTGTTTTGACCGCGCGATGAGTGAAATGGGGCCAACGCAGCTGAATATTCCTCGTGACTACTTCTATGGTGAAGTGACGTGCGAAATTCCAAAACCTGCCCGTCTTGATCGTGGGCCTGGTGGTGATCAGAGCCTTAATGATGCTGTAGACTTATTGGCAGAGGCAAAATTCCCAGTGATTATTTCTGGTGGTGGTGTCGTCATGTCGGGTGCAATTGAAGAATGTAAAGCACTGGCAGAACGTCTAGGGGCGCCAGTTGTGAATAGTTACCTGCATAACGACTCATTCCCTGCAAGCCACCCACTATGGTGTGGTCCATTGGGTTACCAAGGCTCTAAAGCGGCGATGAAACTCATCTCACAAGCAGATGTTGTTATTGCTTTGGGTTCTCGTTTGGGTCCATTCGGTACGTTGCCTCAGCACGGTATGGAATATTGGCCAAAAGATGCCAAGATCATCCAAATTGATGCCGACCACAAGATGCTGGGCTTGGTGAAGAAGATCTCTGTTGGTATTTGTGGCGATGCTAAGGCTTCGGCTGTTGCATTGGGTGAGCGCCTTGAAGGCAGAACACTTGCGTGTGATGCAACAAAAGATGATCGTTTTAATAAGGTACAGGCAGAGAAAGAGATCTGGGAGAAAGAGCTGGATGAATGGACACATGAACGTGACCAGTTCAGCCTTGATATGATTGAACAGAATGCTCAGGAAAAGCCGTTTTCTGGTGGCGAGTATCTACATCCTCGTCAGGTATTGCGTGAACTAGAAAAAGCGATGCCAGAAGATGTAATGGTTTCAACTGACATTGGTAATATTAACTCAATTGCTAATAGCTACCTCCGTTTTGAAAAACCACGTAGTTTCTTTGCTGCGATGAGCTTTGGTAACTGTGGCTATGCATTCCCGACCATTATTGGCGCAAAAGCGGCGGCACCACATCGCCCAGCAATTTCGTATGCGGGTGACGGAGCTTGGGGTATGAGCTTAATGGAAACAATGACTTGTGTTCGACACAACATTCCAGTTACAGCGGTTGTTTTCCATAATCGTCAGTGGGGTGCAGAGAAGAAAAATCAGGTTGATTTCTATAACCGTCGATTTGTTGCTGGAGAGTTAGATAACCAAAGCTTCGCTGAAATTGCGACGGCGATGGGCGCAGAAGGGATCACGGTTGACCGCCTTGAAGATGTCGGCCCTGCACTACAAAAAGCGGTAGACATGCAAATGAATGAAGGTAAAACAACCGTCATTGAAATCATGTGTACACAAGAGCTTGGCGACCCGTTCCGTCGTGACGCACTATCTACGCCGGTTCGCTTCTTAGATAAGTATAAAGATTACGTTTAATTACGCGTAATTCGATGAGCCTGACCACATCAGGTCAGGCTCCTTTATACATGAAGCGAGGCAGTGGCAATGACAACCAGAGCGTCGAATATCGGTTCCTCAAAAGGGCCTAAGCTCATATTTAGTGATATGAGTGTCGTTTTACCCGGCTTTTTACTTTGTAGTGTAATAGCAGCGGCAGCATCGTTTGTCGCGGGTCAATATGGCGGGCCTACTTTTTTATATGCTTTATTAATCGGTATCGCTTTTCATTTTTTATCTGATAACCATAAGTGCATTCCTGGCATTGAAATGTCAGCCAAAAAGCTAGTACGTATCGGCGTGGCATTACTCGGCGTTAGAATTGCAATCAGTGACGTGAACGCGATTGGTGCTGTCGGCGTGGTCGCGTTAGCGGGGGCTGTGGTACTGACAATTGGTTTCAGTTTGTTGTTAGCTCGTTTACTGAAATTACCGTCGATGTTGGGTTTGTTGTCGGGGGGCGCAACGGGGATCTGCGGAATATCAGCGGCGATGGCCATTTCATCTACGCTGCCGCAAAATCGTGATAATGAACACTTCACATTACTGACCGCCATTGGGGTCGCGAGCTTTTCGACCGTTGCCATGGTGTTATATCCGTTAGTGGTGTCAGTGTTAGGGTTAACAAATTCGGAAGCTGGCTTGTTTCTCGGCGGCTCAATTCATGACGTTGCACAGGTTGTTGGTGCTGGGTTCATGATTTCATCTGAGGTTGGTGACTCTGCAACGTTAGCGAAAATGTTTAGGGTTGCCATGTTAATGCCTGTGGTAGTGCTGTTTGCATTTGCCTTTCGTTCAGCACGGGAAGCGAGCGGTGAAGACGCTGTATCTAAACAGCCTATTGTGCCTTTCTTTTTAGTTGTATTTATTGGGTTGGTGATCGTAAATAGTATGGGGTGGATTTCACCTGAAGCTGTCACGCTCAGCTCCGATATTTCTAAGTGGTGCCTAGTCATTTCTATTGCTGCACTGGGTGTTAAAACTTCTTTTGAAAAGCTATCAGAGCTCGGCTGGAAACCAATTATTTTGTTACTCGGAAATGCTGTGTTTATTGCCATGTATATGTTGGCTGTTGTTTATCTGTCGCGTTTTATTTCTTAAACGTTGTTAAGCATTAATACTCAGGAGGAAGTATGAATTCTTTACCTCATATAGGTTCATTAACTAAATACTTAACGGTTATTGATGAAATAAGCCAAAGTGGTGAATTGGTGTTATTTCGAGGGCAACCAAATAAGCGGAAATCGTTATTACCATCTATTGCGAGAGAAAGTGAAAATGTAAATTCAATATCAAAAGAAAAAGACATGCTTGATTATTTGTATCGTCTAGGGCGAAACAAGTTTGAAACGAAAAATATGGACTATTGGGGCTTATTATCGGAAGCGCATCATCATGGCTTAAAAACACGATTACTCGATTGGAGTAGTAACCCTTTGGTAGCACTGTGGTTTGCGTGCCAAACACCTGGTTTCCAACCCCATGTTTACGTGCTTAAGGCCGATAGGCGTCAGAAAGTTGATTTTGCGAGCGATCCTTTTGAACAAACCGAAACCAAAGTATTTTTGCCACCTGTTTCCTACCCGAGGGTGAAAGCGCAAAGTAATTGGTACAGTATACATCCATCATTAAATGATCATGCTAGTGGTCAGCGTTTTACTCCTTTTGAAAATGAAATTACGAACAACGATGAAATGTATGAAATTCCCATTTTATCTGAAATGAAAGAGCAGCTATTAGCCGATCTTGATAAATGTGGTGTCAATGAGAGACTCATATATCCAGATTTAACAGGTTTATGTCTACACACAAATAAACTGTTTGAACAATCACCAGAAGTGGATATTGAATTAAGTGCTGGTGGGGACGATTCAACTGATTTGTTACTAACATCAAATTTATTCGATTATCAGCGTTCACCATCAGAAAGCGTATTAGCAAATGGATCTCTGCAGCAGTTAACACGACGTGAAACCGTTGATGGCTTTCAGCAATACCGCCATACCTATACCAAAGACTTTGATTTCGATTGAATACAGAGTAGCAGTCCATATTGCTATAGCCATGCCACTTATATGAGGTGGCTAAGGCTTTGCTTTGTTTACTCCTTGTTATTGGTCCTGGAGGTGGAAGTTTATTCTCTTACATAGTGAAACAATTAAATGGAATGTTTTATCTCATTTTATGGAATTTAAATTGACCAAACATGAAGTGATGACTAAAGTTAAGTTAAATATTTGTTAATGAGATAATTGGTTCCGAGAGTTCACAATAATAGAGTCAGTTTTCAAACATGAACGTTAATGAAAGCACAACATAGAGAAATTACATAGTAACCATAAACTGGAATAATTTCATCTGGTTATAGATGGATAAATAAATAATTTTTCTGTAAGAAAACTGAATGAACATCAATGTCTCGTTTATCAATAAGTCTAATTGACGTCATTTTTACAGGGATATAAATTAACCAAAATTTAACATTTATATTGCAGTGGTTAGTTGAAAGATCATAGTAACAATTACTTTTATAAGGATAGAAAAATGAATACTCAGTCTGTTGTAAGCACCCAAAATGAAGTCAATGTTGATTTTTTACAGGCATTCAGTGATGCGTGGAACAACCATGACATTGATGCATTAATGAGTTTCGTAACAGATGATTGTATCTTCCACACCGCTGCTGGTGCTGATCTGCAAGGTAATACTTTTTCCGGCCGAGAAGCTGTACGTGAAAGCTTTCAACAGGTATGGCGTAATTTCCCAGATGCTGCTTGGCTTGATGGTGAGCATTTCATTAGTGGTGATCGCGCGGTTTCGGAGTCAACATTTTGTGCGACGAAGCCCGATGGCAGCCGAATAGAAGCGCGTATGGTAGATGTATTCACCCTTGAAGATGGCAAAATCAAAGTAAAAAATGCATTCCGTAAGGATCGCCCAGCCTTTTTTGAAAATAATTAAGCACCTCTGTAGATACCGAAGTTAGTACGTTGACACTAAGGAGCTTTATATGAACACTCTCGCTGAAAAATTGCGTTCTCCTAGTAAGGAGCAGCAACAGGAAGAGAAGCAAAAGACAACGCAAGCGCGAAATAAATATGATCCCACTTATGATCCACTAACTAAAAAAACGCCAGGTCATGGTACTGATTATGCGCCAACTTACTGGGTCGACACTGCGGGTGAGCCGCCTGCTGATGATGGCCCGATCACCAACGACGTTGATGTTGATGTTGTGATCATCGGTTCTGGTTATACCGGTTTAACCACTGCAATACATCTCGCGGAGCAGTACGGTATAAAAGCGACTGTATTGGAAGCGAATAGGGTAAGTTGGGGTTGTAGTACACGAAATGGTGGGCAGGCTCAGTGTGCATCGGGCCGATTAAAACGTTCGCAATGGATACAGCGCTGGGGGGTCGATACCGCACTAAAAATGCATGAAGAATGTCTTGATGGTATGGAAACATTTAAGTCGCTAATCAAAGACATCGATTGTGAGCCTCAGCATGGAGGCCATTTGTATGTTGCACACCGAGCCAAGGTGATGCCAACACTGGAAAAAGAAGCCAAACTACTTCGCAACACCTTTAATTACGATGCACAGATCTTAGATGCTGATACCGTTAAGAAGATCTACGTAGGTGATGAAGAAGCGGCAGGTGCAATGCATGAACCTGAAGGAATAGGTATTCATGCAGGAAAGCTAGCCTTCGGTTATGTGAATAAAGCGAGAGCGCTTGGGGCAACCGTTCACCCAGCAAGCCCCGTTATTGGCTGGGAAACCAAAAATGGTGTTCATTACCTGAAAACGCCAGGTGGTATTGTCCGTGCAAGAGCGGTGGGTGTAGCGACAGGAGGTTACACTTCTCAAGGGCTGCATTCACAATTAAAAAACCGTTTACTGCCTATATTATCTAATTCGCTTGTTACCCGTCCGTTATCAGAATCGGAACTGGCAGCGTGCAACTTCAAAACAAACCAAGTTATTACCGATACGCGTGTACTGCGTCATTACTATCGGTTACTGCCGGATAATCGGGTTCAAATTGGTACGCGTAGTGCGATTACAGGAAGCGCAGCACCAGAAGCTAAATATGAACATATGCTTCGTGCTGATTTAGCGCGAAAATTCCCCTCACTCGCAGGCATTGACGTGGACTATTCATGGTGGGGGTGGGTCGATGTTAGCCACGATATGATGCCGCGTATTTATCAGCCAGACGCTAAAGAGTCTATCTATTACGCCCTTGGTTATGGCGGAAACGGCGTTATGTATTCAGCTCAGGCTGGTAAACGTCTAGCTCAATGGATTGCAGGTGAAGGCAAAGAACTCGACTTGCCTATTTTCCAGTCCAAACTTCCTTTCCCGAATGTACGAGAGGTTGTCGAATCAGAAGCTTTTGCGCCATTTAGGCGATTTGGTCAGCGGTTCTTATATCGCTGGTATCACTTAAAAGATGAAGTGCTGTAATTAAAAAAAGAAATACTCTGCTGTACGTAATACACATAAAACAAATATGACCAGGATGTCTATGCACGTTGTTCCGCGGTCACCTTTAAATACTTCGCAATTCAATGCGAGAAAATAGAAAAGGTTACGACTATTATGTTCACGAAAAGCAAACTATTACCCTTTATTACTGCTGTTAGTCTTGCTGTCTCATCACCTGTGTTGATGGCTAAAAACTATAAAATGGCAATTGGTGATGCCGCAGGCGGCACACAATGGGAGCTCGGTACGAAATTTACCGAGCTTCTTGAAGAGAAAACGGATGGTAAAGTGAAGGTTGATATGTTCCCTAACGGCCAGTTAGGTAATGAACAAGATACCGTCAATAATGCCGCAATAGGTTTGCTCGATTTTTCAATTTTGGCCATTAATAACGTGACACCGTTTTCGCCAACGGTCGGTTTATTAACAATGCCTTATGTCATTCAAAGTGCCGATGAAGCGAAATTACTCACTCAGGGTGAGGTTGGTCAAGAGTTGGTTGAGAATACCATTCGAGATGCTGGGGTAAGAATTATTGGCTGGGCTTATTCAGGCTTTCGTGTGTTAACCAATTCTAAGCGTCCAGTGGCAACCCCTGAGGATTTAAAAGGGTTAGTAATTCGAGTCCCTCGTAATGAAATTATGATTTCGTCATATCAGGCGTGGGGCGTAAACCCAACACCAATGGCATGGTCAGAAACATTCACAGGTTTACAACAAGGTGTTGTTGATGGGCAAGACAATCCGTATATCACTGTTTATGCAATGAAATTCAATGAGGTACAGAAGTACGTTACCAATATTCGCTATATTTTCTCATTAGAGCCTCTCATTATTAGTGAATCGATCTTCCAGCAGCAAACACCTGAAATGCAAGCCGCTATTCTTGAAGCGAGTAAAGAAGCGACGGAGCACAGCTTTGCCTATTTGCAGCAGACAGAAGGCAAGATACGTAAAGACTTAGAAGCAAAAGGCATGGTATTTACCGATCCGGCCAATGATGAAAAAGAATGGATCGAAAAAGTGACAGCCTCAGTTTGGCCTAAGTTTTATGCCAGCATTGGTGGTAAGGATAAACTTGATGAAACACTGGCCTTACTCGGCCGCTAATTTCACTATTAATGACATGCTTTATTCGAGTGGCTGGCATTTGAATAAAGCATGGATCTACTTAGCCCCCTAACTTAATCGAAATATGGAAGTACTAAAAATAACTAAGTTGGGAATTGAAGTCGATTGGAGGCTACATGTCTGTCATGCAAAGTATCCGAAAGCATTTAAATAATGTTGAAGAATATACCTGCTGTTTGCTCCTTGCTGTTTTTGTTTTGCTATTATTCGCCCAAATTTTATTACGACAATTTTTTCAGTATTCTATTCCGTGGGGAGATGAAGTCGCGACGTATATGTTTGTGTGGTTTGCCTATTTAGGGGCTGTCGTTGCCGCCAAAATGTCAGCCCATAATAGAGTGAGTTTCCATTTTAAGTTCTTTCCTCCAATCGTAAAAACCATCAGCGAAACCATTGCAGACATGTTATGGGTTGCGTTTAACGCTTATTTTGTATACCTCAGTTATGATTTTGTCTTCAATAAAATGAACCTGTTTTGGAAGTCTCAAACAACAGGCATTCCGATGAAGTACTTCTATATGATTTTGCCAATTGCATTTACGTTAATGTCGATCCGCATTTTGTGGAATAACTACGAACGTTTGTTCAAAGGCGTTGAAGCGATTGATCCCGAAGCAGAAGAGCTGAAGAAAATGCAGAAGCTCCAAGTCCAAAAATCAGCGGCATAAACCAAGGCTAGGGATTAACCATGGAAGATTATCTAACACTTATATTATTCGGCGGCTTTCTCGTTTTGCTGATCTTAGGTGCGCCAATCACGGTGTCGCTCGCTGGTGCCTCGATGGCGGCATACCTAATACTCGACAAAAACCCGATAGCCTTAGTGCAAATTGCGTTTACTTCAGTGGGGAATTTCCCCCTGATGGCATTACCTGCTTTTGTATTGGCGGGTGCATTAATGGAGGCCGCTGGAATTTCAAAGCGGCTGGTCGATATTGCCGAAAGCTTGGCTGGACCTGTAACCGGCGGTTTAGGGGCGGCTACGGTTGTAGCATGTCTTTTCTTTGGTGCAATTTCAGGATCTGGGCCTGCAACAACGGCTGCCGTGGGGATGTTAATGGTTCCTGCCATGGTGAAACGAGACTATGAACGTAGTTATGCTTCGGCAGTGACAGCTGCATCTGGCGGGCTAGGGATCATTATTCCGCCATCAATTCCCGTTGTTATTTTCGGTATCTCTGCAATGGGGTTAATGCCGCCACCTGAAGCGATTGCCCAGCACGGTCAATTTGCGTCACTGTCTATTCCAAAGTTATTTGTGGCAGGTGTTGTACCTGGGTTGATCATGGCCTCAACGTTGATATTTACTAATTATGTCATTGCTAAGAAACGCGGTTATAAAGGATTAACTGAAGACTGGTCATTTGGTGATATCAGAGGATCGCTGCGTAAAGGTGTTTGGTCAATTATGGCGCCCTTTTTGATTCTTGGTGGTATATACAGTGGTATGTTCACACCAACGGAGTCAGCCATTGTTGCGATATTCTATTCGCTATTTGTTGGTTTCTTCCTTCACCGCGAGTTGGCGTTTAAGAGCATTATCAAATCGTTAACCACAACGACTTGGATTACAGGTCGTGTATTACTCATCTTGTTTGCTGCCACGGTATTTGGTCGTTTGTTAATCGAACAGAAAATACCTGTTGTCGTTGCCGATTCATTATTGAGTCTTACAGACAATATGTACATGGTTTGGGCGCTCACCATTATGTTGTTGTTGTTTGTTGGTATGTTCATGGAAACCTTGGCGGCGATAATGATTATTGTCCCAGTACTGCTGCCCATTATGTATATGCTTGGCGCTGACCCAACGCATGTTGGCATTGTGGTGGTGTGTGCACTTTCTATTGGTTTTGCGACGCCGCCATTAGGGGAGAACATATTTGTCGCCTCGGGCATTGGCGGCTCGACGGTTGAACAAATTACCTCACGGATCCACCCGTTTGTAATTGCATCTATTATTGGGGTGTTCCTGATTGCATTCTTCCCCCAACTTAGCCTCTGGCTACCGTCCTTGGTTGGTTATTAATTGCTTGGTGTAGGTTTATGAATAAAGTAAGTAGTTTAGTCATTATTGTAATGTCCATTGTGTTTATTGGTCGAGCTGTAGCATTGGATGTAGAGGAAGTATCAAAGAAGGGTACACAGGTAGTTTCTCCACCAATTATTACTGAAGATGCACGACGGGCTCAGGCGTTGTTAGATAAGGCTATATCACATGTTCAGAACAGAGGGGCAGGGGCGATATCAGACTTTTCTAACCAATCCCGATTTACCGATAAAGAGTTGTATGTATTCACTCTTGATATTGATGGCGTGTTTCTTTCTAGTGGCGGCTCGTCAGCGGTGCTTGTGGGTGACAATGTAACAAATACAGCAGACATGCATGGAAAGCTTTTCTTTCGTGACATGATAGAAATCGCTAAGCAAGAGGGAGGTGGTACTGTCGAGTATTACTGGACTAACCCTGTTGATAGTCGAGGTGAACCTAAGCGAACGATGTTCAAGCGGATCGGAGATGCTATTGTGGCTGTAGGTTACTACCCATCTCGTTCAACGGACTATCAGGCAAGGGGGTTCTTGGATGAAGCAACTAAAGCGTTAATCAATGATGAGCAAGATGCCTTGGCCGAGTTTAATCATCATGATAGTCAGTTCGTAAAAAATGACTTATACGTTTTTGTGTTAGATAAACGGACAGGGGTTTTTCTTGCTCATGGCGCGACACCAAATTTAGTCGGCAAGGTGTTTAATATTAAGGGAAAGCCGATGATAGAGGAGATGCTGAAATTGGCTGAAGAAACTGGCCGCGGCGAAATTAACTATCCTTGGCTTAATCCGACATCGGGAAAAGTGGAAAGTAAACACACTTACTACCGTATTCTAGATAACAAGTTAGTTGCGGTGGGATATTACCCAAGATAAGCCAACTTAGTTACTCGAAATCATTTAAAAAAATGGCTCTTCTATATCAGAAGAGCCATTTTTTATGCCAATTATTTACGCGGAATTGATGAAGTTTTCAGCGTGTTACCTCGCCCACAAAATGAACTATTTATTTCAAATTTGCTTTGAAAAGATTTTTTCGTTCGATTATGATTTTTGGAAAATAAATTCCATACCATGTCAGACGGCGAGGACGGATCATGTCAAAATTGCTTTCCAAATATCAAACGCCAGACCAGCATGGCAATACCCAAACCATTACCCCTGAATCGGCAGAGTGGGGCTATGTAGGTTTTCAGGCGTATGAGCTTAAAACCGGACAAAAACTTGAATTGCCTGCCAGTGACAATGAAGTATGCGTTGTATTGGTTGGTGGTTTTGCCACAGTGACAACAGCGAATGACACATTTGAGAACATTGGCGATCGAATGGGGCCATTTGAGCGGAAAAAACCGTACGCTGTCTATGTTGCCAAAGGTGAGCCAATTTCGGTTGTAGCGAATACAGCATTGGAAATTGCGGTTTGTCAGGCGCCGGGTAAAGGAAATTATCCTACTCGCTTAATCAAGCCTGATGACATTGATGCTGAACAGCGTGGTGTGGGCAATAACAAACGTTATGTTCATAACATTTTGCCTGACTATAAAGAAGCAGATAGCTTGTTGGTGGTTGAAGTGTATACCGATGAAGGCTGTACAAGTTCGTACCCGAGCCATAAGCATGATCAAGATGCAGAGCCTAATGAAACCTACCTTGAAGAGACTTATTATCACCGTTTGAACCCTGAGCAAGGCTTCTGTATGCAGCGTGTATATACCGATGATCGTTCATTGGATGAATGCATGGCGGTGTATAACAAAGATGTTGTCCAAGTACCAAAAGGTTATCACCCCGTGGCGACCATCGCTGGTTATGACAGTTATTACCTAAATGTAATGGCGGGGCCAACGCGTAAATGGTTGTTCACTTGGGAAGATGAACATCAATGGATTAATGAAGATCAATATGCAAGAAAACACCAATAATTAATTTCCGGCTAAGGAGTAAGTCATGTTTAATATAGCTCTATTTGGAGCTGGCAGGATTGGCCAGGTACATGCGGTAAATATTGCGAGCCACCCTAAAACGCGTTTGTATTCTATTATTGACCCTTATGTTGAAGGGGCAAATAAATTGGCACAAGAATACGATGCAATGGTGCAAAGTATTGAACAAGCAATGTCAGATCCAGCGGTTGATGCGGTTTGTATTTGTTCTGCAACTGACACGCACGCCGATTTAATGGAGCTTGCAGCCAAACATGGCAAGGTTATTTTCTGTGAAAAGCCGATTGATTTAGATATCAGTCGTGTTAGAGATTGTTTGGCAACAGTTAAGCAATATGATGTACCAATGCTTCTCGGATTTAACCGCCGTTATGATCCACAATTCCGTACGTTGAAAAACCAACTGGATGCCGGTGTGATTGGCCAGCCAGAATCGTTAGTGATTACATCGCGAGACCCGTCACCACCGCCAGCAGAATATACGAAAGTATCGGGCGGTATGTTCCGTGATATGACTGTTCATGACTTGGACATGGCACGCTTTATCATGGGCGAAGATCCGGTGTCGATCACCGCGCATGGCAGCTGTATGGTTGATCCTGCTATTGGTGAAGCCGGCGATATTGATACTGCCGTTTTAGTCTTGAGCTTTCCATCTGGTGCAATTGCAACCATCAATAACAGCCGTCGTTCTGGCTATGGCTATGATCAACGCCTTGAACTACATGGTTCGAAGGGGTTGCTACAAGCGCATAATGCAAAGGAAAACTTGGTACAGCATTGGGGTGAAGACGGATGTGTCGCAGCTAAGCCGCAGTATTTCTTTCTAGAGCGCTACCAAGCAGCTTATGTGGCTGAGTGGCAGCATTTTGTTGAAGTTCTGGAAGGTGTAGAACCTGAATGTAGCGGTGCCGACGGTGAGTTTGCACTTGTGCTTGCTGATGCTGCGCTTGAGTCAATGAAACTCGGCAAAACAATTAAACTGTAACGTGAACGCGTTCCTGAGTGATGTGAAGTTTGATTGGAATGTACCCCCAGAACAATCACTAATTTCATATCATTCTTTCTGATAAGCCTCGCATTTGCGAGGCTTTTTTCGTTAAACATATACGCTATGGCGTTGTGCTTTCGAAGACTTAACTGTCTGGGGCCAATGGTACGTCTCTGTTTACATTCTGTTTGTAGGCAAGGGATACAGCAAGAGTTTGCGCTAAACAGAGAGATGCAGATTGTGATCGGAAGGCATCGACTTGTGCTTCTTTAACAACGAAACAAACATCGCTAAATGTTGCCAGTGGGCTGATTTGGCTATCGGTAATGACGATTTGCTTCGCACCTGCTTTAGAAGCGACTTCACTTAGGGTGACAGTTTCTTGAGCGTAAGGTGAAAAGCTAATGGACAACACGGCATCATTAGGTCCAATCATTGAGAGCTGTTCTTTAAACATTCCGCCTAAACCATCAATAAGAAAGGCGCGACGCTCAAGGTGACGAAGGGCATAGGTTAGGTATGATGCAACGCTGAATGAGCGTCTGAGGCCGATTAGGTAGATATTGTCAGCTTTACTTAGGATTTCGACGGCTTCTTCTAGCTTATCTTCTGGCGTTTGAGCGACCAAGTGGTTCATTGCTTGTGTGTTAGCTCGGGCAAATTCTTGTAGAATCATCGCCGGTTTTTCTGCCGAACTCTCTTCAACTTCTAGTTCTTTGAATAACTTAGCCCGTTCGGTGTAGCTGGTGGTTTCTTCAACGAGGTTACGTCTGAATAGTTGTTTCATGTCATTAAAACCACTAAAACCAAACGCATTAGCAAAGCGGATTAATGTCGATGGAGGCACCTCTGCTTGGCTAGCGATAACGGCCACAGTATCGAATGCAACGCTATTAGTATTGTCTAATACATAACGAGCAACTTGTTGTAAACGCTTACTCAAATCACCATAACGAGTGCGAATTTGATCTTGTAATTCAGTAAGGTTGGTAGCGGCAGACATGTTTAACTCCCTAAGCTGATTCTATGATCTATTGTAAGGTTTTGAATTCAACTATGAAACATTTTTTTCATAATTACTGTTTTATATGCCTATCTGGAATGAATGTTCCAAGCGAAAAAAAGCCACGCTCTGGGGGGAACGTGGCGCTTCAACGTGAAGTCCTACAGTAAAGCTATATTTTGGGGTATTGGTTTAATTATTTACTTTTCTTTTGTCGTTTCATATCGAAGACAACAGCAACCACAATGACCAACCCTTTAACGACTTGCTGCCAATAAGCAGAGACATTCAATAAGTCGAGGCCATTTTGTAATACACCCATAATCATGGTGCCGACAATGGTACCTTGAATCGTACCGATACCGCCTGCATGGGAAACACCACCAACAGTTGCTGCTGCAATGGCATCCAATTCGTACATAACACCGAGGCCTGGCTGACCAGAGTTGATACGGGCAGTTAAGATAAGGGCTGCAATACCGGCGAGTAAACCTGCGTAAACGTAAACTAAAATTTTGTATTTTTTAACGTTAATGCCAGATACATAGGCTGCGGTTTCGTTACCACCAATCGCGTAAGCGTATTTACCAAATCGGGTGTAATTAAGCAGGATATAGGTGATCAAAGCCATCACAAGGAATATCACAACAGGAACAGGAATGCTGCCGATCGTACCTTGTCCAATCCACTGGTAAGAGTCTATTAGGCTACTGACTGGGCGACCGTCAGAATAGAGTAGTGCAGCACCGCGAGCGATGATCATCATACCGAGTGTTGCAATAAATGGAGGGATACCAGTATAGGCAATTAATGCACCATTAATTAGGCCGCATAACGCACCAACAGCAAGCGCAACAAGAATGGGTACAATGATAGGTAACTCTGGCATTGCAGGATACATTCTCATCCCCCAATCCAATGTTTGTGCAGTACTTGCTGAGACGACCGCAGCAACGGCAAGAACAGAGCCGGATGACAGGTCGATGCCTCTAGTAATAATGATAATGGTCACGCCAAGAGCAAGTAGACCGATACTGGCCATTTGTGTCATTACATTAAGAAGGTTGGCTACTGTTAAGAAAACAGGAGACAGAATCGACATCACCACACACATGGCGATGAAAACGAAATAAATTGCGTATTTTGATAAAAAGCGTTTTGTACTAGTGACTTTCGGTTGATCCGACGTCCCTTGAAGAATTTTAGCTATCATAACAACATTCCTTGATTTGTTCTGGTTTAGCTGATGGCTGTTTTAGTTGAAAGCCATTGACATAACTTGTTGTTGGGTGGCTTCTGTACCATCTAGCTCACCTTTTAGTTTACCTTCGTGCATAACCAATATTCGGTCACTCATACCAATAACTTCAGGTAGTTCAGATGAGATCATGACTAAGCTTTTTCCCATACCGGTTAATAAGCGCATGAGCTTATAAATTTCAGATTTAGCACCAACGTCAATACCACGGGTAGGTTCATCTAAAAATAAAATGTCGGGCTTTGTGAGCATCCAGCGTGCAAGGAGGACTTTTTGTTGATTGCCCCCGCTGAGGTTATCAATGGTTTCAGACATGCCAGGTGTTTTTACTTTTAACTTGGTGCATTGGCTTGCACAGTCTTTTTGCATCGAACGTACATCGAGCACGTTAACCACTTTATTTCGATAGGCATCGAGGTGAGCAATGGATGTATTTGCAAAAATATCGAGCATTAAATAAAGACCTGAATGGCGTCGATCTTCGGTAAGAAAAGCCATTTTATGATTGATAGCATCTTGCGGTGTTTTTATTTCGACATTCTCGCCGTTAATCCAAATTTCACCGACGTTATGCTGCCTAACACCAAATAAGGTTTCTATCAGTTCTGTTCGTCCGGCCCCAACAAGGCCTGCTATACCAAGAATTTCACCTTCATGGAGCTTGAAGTTGATGTTTTCAAACACACCATCAACTGAAAGATTTTTAACTTCTAGTCGTGTTTTTCCAGGTTTTGCCGTTGCTGGAGGGAATACATCACCAAGGTCTCGACCAACCATCATATGAACAAGTTCATCGTTATTCGTATCTTTAGCTTCACGTTCACCAATGTAGTTTCCGTCACGGAAGACGGTAATATCATCACAAATACGAAATATTTCATCCATCTTATGACTGATATAAACGACTGACACACCTTGTGCTTTTAACTTTTCGATAATCTCAAATAAATGATCTACTTCTTTACCGGTTAAGGCTGAAGTGGGTTCATCCATAATAATAATTTTTGAATTGTAGGAAATCGCTTTAGAAATTTCGATCATTTGCATGGTTGCAACCGTAAGCTCACTCATTGGCGTACGAGGATCGAGGTGTAAATCTAATTGTTTTAATAATTCTGTTGTATCATGGTACATCTTCTTATGGTCAATAAGCTTTAGTGGCCCCTTTACGGGTTCACGGCCTAGCCAAATGTTTTCTGCAATACTGCGGTGGAGAATAGGGGATAGCTCTTGATGGATCATTGAGATCCCAGCTTCAAGCGCTTCTTTTGCACCACTATAATTAACTTGCTCCCCAAGGTAGCGAATTGTCCCACCGTCGCGTTGATAGATACCAAACAGCACTTTCATTAGGGTAGATTTACCTGCGCCATTCTCTCCCATCAGAGCCATCACTCGGCCTTCTTTTAATGTTAATTGCACATTATCAAGTGCCTTCACGCCGGGAAATGTCTTGGTAATTCCACGCATTTCTAATACAACATTGTGCATGCTTTATGCTCCATTTAGGATGCTCTATGTATCAGTGTTCAAACACATAGAGCATGTCAGTGCGGGGGATGATTAGCCTTGCTTAGCTTCAAATGCTGCGAGGTTATCCTTTGTCACGAGCTCAGCAGGAATCCAAGTGATTTTGTCGCGAGGTGTTTTGTTTATACCGTTTATAGCTGCATCTAATGCTCCACGTGCTTGGCCAGCACCATCTTGGAATACCGTTGCATCAAGCGCACCGTCTTTAATTGCCATGATGCCATCTGGCGTTGCGTCAACACCTATAACGATTGTTTCATCGAGTTTACCAGCAGCACGTAAAGCTTGAATTGCACCTAATGCCATATCGTCATTATTAGAAATAATGATGTCTAATGGGTCACCAGAGTTGATCCAGTTTTCCATTACGATCATGCCTTGCGAGCGCTGCCATAGACCAGTTTGCTTACGGATAATGTTATATTCAGGCTTGTCTTTGAAGAAGTCTTCTACACCTTGAGTTCGCATAATTGCCGCTTCAACTGTCATCATTCCCATGATAATGCCAATGTTTCCGCCTTCAGTATTATCGGCAGCATACTTTGCTTGCTCTTCACCAAAGCGAAGTTCTTCTGAACCGACATAAGAAACGCCCTCTGGTAGGTAAGAAGGACGGCGGTTTAGGTACACTAAATCAATACCCGCTTTTTGAATATTGTCAGTCATCGGCTGCGTTGCATCGGTATTTACTGGTACAAGAATGATGCCGTCAACTTGTTGGATAATGAAGTTTTGAATTTGACCAAGTTGTTTTACCGTATCTTCTTTAGCGTCTACGAATATAAGCTCTACATCATCATACTCTTTGGCATATTCTTCCATTGAATCTTTCATGGTAACCAAGAAAGTGTCATCAAAATTCGGAATGGCTACACCGATACGCTTAACGTTACTATCCGCTTCTTCCCCACCACAAGCGGCAAGTAAGGCAACGGCGCCGATAATCGCAACCTTACGTAAAACGCCTTTGGATAAGTCTTTTGTGGTTGAAATACAAAGTGTGAGTAGAGAAGTAAATCCATGCTTCGTTGATGGCATTATTGCCTCCTTATTATTGTTCACGACACTGCATTTTTTATGAAATGTTCATTTCATAAAGTGCAGTGTTATTGTGCAATGTACTTTCTTAAACGAAAATTTTGTTTAGAAAGCATATTCGCGCTTGTTGAAATAAATTTATTGTTTTTATGTTAACGACTATAAGTCCGAGCTTGAAAAATGACCACCCCAAAAGACATCAAAATAACAATTTTGTTAACTACGTCTCACTGAAATCGATTAAACACATTTTGAAACATTTGTAAGTTATTGTTTTTAATAAAATAAATATCAACTATTGATTGATTTACTGCTAAGTCATTGATCTTTATTGCTTTGCTTGCTCGTAGTTACAATGTGAAATAAGTGTTGTGTGAATATGAAAAATATTTTTCGTCGCATAAGGGTTGATATTAGTTGTTGCTGATTTTACGGCTGGAAATAAAAAGGCTACCTAGGTCACAAATAAGCTCATCTATTTCGCATTTCATTTGAAATGAAATGAATATTTCGTATAGTGGTTGTATCGAAACGATGTGTGTTTTGATTTTTAATCAACACAGTCGCAGATAATCAATTTAGTCATTATCCGGTTGGGTTCTTAGCTAGTTAAGGTAGTTATAGAGGGAGTGGAAAGGATGAAAACCAACAATAAGGAATTAGATCTTATTTGTATGGGGAGAGTGGCTGTTGACTTATATGGACAACAGATCGGTGCCCGTCTTGAAGATATGGGCACTTTCTCTAAATACCTTGGTGGATCATCAGGTAACGTAGCCTACGGTACAGCAAGGCAAGGGCTTAAGTCATCCATGCTTGCACGAGTTGGTGACGAGCATATGGGGCGCTTTCTTCGTGAAGAGCTGCAGCGAGTAGGGGTCGATATAAGTAATCTTATTACTGATAAAGATCGCCTGACTGCTTTGGTTATTTTGGGTATTAAAGATGAAGATACTTTTCCACTCATCTTCTATCGTGACAATTGCGCAGATATGGCAATAACAGCTGATGACATTAATGAAGATTACATCGCATCTGCTCGTTGCCTTGCTATTACGGGTACTCATCTATCACACCCCAATACTCGAGAAGCAGTATTAACCGCGTTACGTTATGCACGTAAACACGGCGTCAAAACCGCGATTGATATTGATTATCGGCCTGTTTTGTGGGGGTTAACTTCGTTGGGAGACGGTGAGTCGCGTTTTGTTGAATCTGAGAAAGTGACAGCTCAACTTCAAGAAGTACTGGGCTTATTTGATCTCATTGTTGGTACGGAAGAAGAATTTCATATTGCAGGTGGTTCGACAGACACTCTTGATGCATTGAAGGCTGTTAGAGCGGTTAGCCAAGCTGAATTAGTGTGCAAGCGTGGTCCATTAGGCTGCTCTGTATTTACTGATAATATTCCAAATGACCTAGATGATGGTATTACCGTACAGGGGGTGCGTGTCGACGTGCTTAATGTGCTCGGTGCAGGCGATGCCTTTATGTCGGGTCTATTACGTGGCTACCTCAATGAAGAAGGCTGGGAGAAAGCCTGTTCCTATGCGAATGCCTGCGGTGCGTTAGTTGTTTCTCGCCATGGCTGCGCACCTGCCATGCCATCTAAAGAAGAGTTGGATGATTATTTAATCCGTGCCAATGAGGTTCCACGACCAGATCTTGATGAGCGATTGAATCACCTTCACCGCGTAACAACGCGAGATAAGGATTGGGATGAGCTTTGCGTATTAGCCTTCGACCACCGCATTCAGTTTGTTGATATGGCCCGCGAAGCGAATGCCGATATTGCTCGTATTAAGCCTCTGAAACAGTTGATTCTTCAAGCAAGCCGTGAAGTCGCACAAGAAGCAGGTTTGGCTGGCAAAGCGGGTTTGCTCTGTGACAGTACATTTGGTCAAGATGTACTGAATGAGATAACAGGAGAAGGGTGGTGGATTGGCCGCCCTGTCGAGCTACCAGGTTCACGCCCGCTGGAGTTAGAACATGGCAATATAGGATCTCAGTTAATTGACTGGCCTTTAGATCATGTTGTGAAGTGCCTAGTTTTCTTCCATCCAGATGACCATCACGCATTGCGCTTAGAGCAAGAAAAACAGGTACGTGAAGTATACCAAGCATGTTGTAAGACAGGGCATGAATTACTGCTTGAAGTGATTTTACCTGCAGATATGGAGCGAAATGATGAGTTATACATTCGTGCCATGCAGCGTTTCTACAACTTAGGGGTGAAACCTGATTGGTGGAAACTACCACCGATGACGTCTGAATCATGGAATACGGTTGATGCCTTGATCCAAGAGCGGGATAACCATTGTCGTGGTGTAGTGTTACTTGGCCTTGATGCGCCGGAAGATGAGTTGAAAGCCGGCTTCAACGCTGCCGCACATAACGATGTTGTTAAGGGGTTTGCGGTTGGGCGTACCATCTTTGGTCAGCCATCTCGGTTATGGCTTGCCAACGAGATTGATGATGCGGGGCTGATTGAGCAAATCAAGCAAAATTACCATAACCTCATCACGCTATGGCGTCAGCGCGGCTAGGAGAAAAATCATGACTGTTAACACTATTCGCCTGACGATGGCTCAGGCACTGGTAAAGTACCTTCAGGCTCAAAAAGTTGAAATCGATGGTGAAATTCAACCAATGTTCGCTGGTGTATTCGCTATCTTTGGACATGGCAATGTAGCAGGACTTGGCGAAGCGCTTTATCACGCTAATGCAAGTTTGCCAACGTATCGTGCCCACAATGAACAAGCAATGGCACACAGTGCTATTGCATTTGCCAAAGCAAATAACCGTCAGCAAATGATGGCAGCGACAACCTCTGTAGGGCCTGGAGCGTTGAACATGGTAACAGCGGCGGCTTTAGCCCATGTAAATCGCCTACCAGTACTGCTATTGCCGGGGGATACTTTTGCGACCCGTGAACCTGACCCGGTGTTACAGCAAGTCGAAGACTGGAGTGATGCGACAATTACACCGAATGATTGTTTCAAACCAGTCAGTCGATTCTTTGACCGTATTACTCGCCCAGAGCAGCTACTGAATAGCTTACCGCAAGCGATGCGTGTACTGACAGATCCGGTTGAGTGTGGCCCTGCGACCATTGCTCTTCCACAAGATGTCCAGACGATGGCGTTTGACTATCCATTGCACTTTTTTAAAGAGAAAGTACACCGTGCTCGTCGCCCAGGGGCGGATGAATATGAGCTAGCAGAAGTTATTGAATTAATTAAAGAAGCCAAACAGCCTCTAGTGATTGCTGGTGGCGGTATTCATTACTCGGGTGCATTAGCGCAGTTCCGAGAGTTTGTTGAAACTTACCAGATACCGGTGGGTGAAACACAAGCAGGGAAAGGGGCGTTACCATGGGATCACGCTTCTAACCTTGGCTCTATTGGGGTAACGGGATCGGCTGCGGTAAATACATTAGCAGCAGAAGCCGATGTAGTTATTGCTGTGGGTAGCCGTTTGCAAGACTTTACCTCTAGCTCGCGCGCACTGTTTAAGCCTGATGCAAAGATTGTGTCTTTGAATATCAATGGTTTCGATGCGACAAAACATTATGGTACGCCGCTGGTGGCAGATGCCAAAGTCACGCTGCCTCAATTAACATCGAAGTTAGCAGATTGGCAGGTGAGCTCTAGCTGGCAGGCGAAAGCAGAATCGCTGCGTCAGCAGTGGAACGAAACAGTGTCTATTGCCATGACAGATCGTAAAACTGATTTGCCAACTGATGCAGAAGTGATCGGTGCGGTTAACCGTGCTGCTAACGAGAAAGACATTGTTGTTTGTGCCGCAGGTGGTTTACCAGGTGAGCTTCATAAGCTTTGGCGTACGCGTTATGACAAGGGTTATCACCTTGAATATGGCTTTTCATGCATGGGGTATGAAATTGCTGGTGGCTTAGGGGTCAAAATGGCAAAGCCAGACTCTGAAGTCTTTGTCATGGTGGGTGATGGTTCATACCTGATGTTGAACTCAGAAATTTCAACATCAGTAATGCTTGGGCAAAAGCTGGTGCTTGTGGTGCTTGATAACCGAGGTTACGGGTGTATTAACCGCTTACAGCATGCTTGTGGTGGTGCAGGGTTTAATAACCTGCTGAAAGATTGCAATACCGTCGAAGAAGGTGCGCCGAAAACTGATTTTGCCGCCCATGCTCGATCACTGGGAGCACAAGCAGAAAAAGTCGGCAATATTGCTGAATTGGAACAAGCACTGGTTCGTGCCAAGCAAGCAGCGTCGACTTATGTGATCACCCTAGATACTGACCCGTTAAGTACGACGGAATCAGGCGGTTCATGGTGGGAAGTTGCAGTGCCAGAAGTATCTGAGCGTGAACAAGTTCGCCAAGCCAGAAAGCGTTACGAACTCGCCAAGCAGCAGCAAGTAATTTAAGGAGAAGTAGTATGACTGTTCAACTAGGTATTAACCCGCTGACATGGACTAATGACGATCTGCCATCCCTTGGTGCTGAAACACCACTTGAGACTTGCTTGAGCGAAGGGCGACAAGCTGGCTTTACAGGGTTCGAGCTGGGAAACAAATTCCCACGCGATGCCAGTGTACTTGGCCCTATTTTGGCTAACCATGATGTAAAGCTGGTTTCGGGCTGGTATTCGGGTGAATTGCTGACGCGTTCGGTAGAAGAAGAAATCGAAGCTGTGCAATCTCATTTAATCTTGCTGCGCGAATTAGGTGCAACCGTGATGGTTTTTGCTGAAGTGACCGACTGCATTCATGGTCAACAGGGTACCCCTGTGCGATTACGCCCTCAATTCCCAGCAGAACAATGGCAAGAGTACGGTAAAAAGCTGAGTGAATTTGCCAAATACACCAAGAGCCAAGGGGTACAGGTTGCGTATCACCACCACATGGGAACGGTGATCGAAAGTGCAGAGGACATCGATAATCTGATGGACTACACCACAGAAGATGTTGGTTTGCTGCTTGATACTGGACACCTAACATTTGCAGGTGCTGATCCGGCGGTGGTCGCTACTCGCTGGGCCCACCGTATTAATCATGTGCATACCAAAGACGTACGCGCAGATGTGCTAGCGGATGTGAAAAACCGTAAAACCAGCTTTTTAGATGCAGTATTGGATGGTGTGTTTACGGTACCGGGTGATGGTTGCGTAAATTACCCTGCGGTTTTCGAACCGTTAAAAAAAGCGAATTACCAAGGTTGGCTAGTGGTTGAGGCAGAGCAAGACCCAGCCATCGCTCACCCTATGACTTATGCCTCTTTAGGCTTCAATAATTTACAACAACTTGCTGGCGAAGCTGGGCTATTAATCGGCCAAGAACAAAAATAATTTCAGGAGCGAAAAATGGAAACTGTACAAAATTTCATCCACGGTCAGATCAGCGAAAGCCATAGCCAGCGATTTGCACCAATTTATAACCCTGCGACAGGCGAGCAAACCCGTCAGGTTGTGCTGAGCTCGGCAGCTGAAACAGCTGAAGCGATTTCAGCTGCTGATAAAGCTTTTCCAGCATGGGCAAAAGCATCACCACTAAAGCGTGCTCGTGTGATGTTTAAGTTTAAAGCGTTACTTGAACAAAACATGGATGAGCTGGCACGGTTAATTTCTAATGAGCACGGTAAAGTCTATTCAGATGCTGTGGGTGAAGTAACCCGTGGCCTAGAAGTGGTTGAGTTTGCTTGCGGTATTCCGCACTTACAAAAAGGTGAGCATTCAGCCAATGTCGGTACTGGTGTTGATAGCCATTCTTTAATGCAGCCGCTAGGTGTTTGCGCTGGGATTACACCATTTAATTTCCCTGCGATGGTGCCAATGTGGATGTTCCCTATCGCGTTGGCAACGGGTAATACTTTTATACTGAAACCATCGGAAAAAGATCCGTCGATGGCGATTATGATGGCCAAATTACTGAAAGAAGCAGGCTTGCCTGATGGGGTATTTAACGTTGTTAATGGTGATAAAGAAGCGGTAGATGTGCTTCTTACCGACTCTCGAGTTCAGGCGGTGAGCTTTGTGGGCTCGACACCAATCGCAGAATACATTTATTCGACCGCATCAGCCCATGGCAAGCGTTGTCAGGCATTGGGTGGGGCGAAGAACCATTGTATTGCCATGCCTGATGCAGATTTAGATATGGCGACGAATGCGATTATGGGGGCGGCTTATGGTGCCGCGGGTGAGCGATGTATGGCGTTATCTGTTGTTGTTGCTGTCGGTGATGAAACAGCAGATGAACTAATCGCCAAATTAACTAGCCAAATCGGTGCTATGAATGTTGGACCAGGTGTAATTGAAGGGCCTGAAAATGATATGGGTCCAGTGATTTCTGCTCAGCATAAAGAGAAGATCTGTGATTACATCAACTCTGGTGTAGAGCAGGGCGCTTCGTTAGTTGTCGATGGTCGTGATATTAGTATCGATGGTCATGAAAATGGCTTCTTCGTTGGCCCTACATTGTTTGATAATGTATCGCCAGAAATGACAATCTACCAAGAAGAGATCTTTGGTCCGGTATTAGCCGTTGTGCGCGTGCCTGATTACCAGACTGGTCTTGAGTTAATCAACCGCCATGAGTACGGCAATGGTACGGCTATCTTTACTCGAGATGGCGAAACTGCACGCCAGTTCAGCGAAGATGTACTTGCGGGCATGGTAGGGATTAACGTACCAATTCCTGTACCAATGGCGTTCCATAGTTTTGGTGGTTGGAAACGTTCAGTCTTTGGGCCGTTGAATGTACACGGTAACGATGGAGTACGTTTCTACACTAGAATGAAAACAGTAACCAGCCGTTGGCCGACAAGTGTTCGCCTAGAGCAACACAGCAGCAGCTTTGTGATGCCGACAATGGACTAAATTAGATTCACGGTCTATGTAATAAAGCCAGAACAGTATCACTGTTCTGGCTTTTTCAGCACTGTAGCTGCGATGGTTGTAAACGCTTTAATATTATATAGAGAAATGGCTTCGCGTTTATTTAGTATCCAAAAGCAGGGCTTAATACATTGTGAATGATGGCAGGGTAAGCCTTATCCATCATGAAAATGCTATCTTGCTCTTTACCTGTGTTGAAGTCAGTAAAGTTAGCAATAAAGAAGAACCTATCGACATTTTTATAAGAATCCATGACGAAATCAGTGTTGCCGCCATCCAATGGTGTACCATCAGAAACAACATGGTTTCCATTGGCAATGATGCTTACTGGGTGAGTAATAATATCATAGTCATTTTCAGCACACTGTTCGTCATTACAGAAACCGAGTGAATATAGTACATCGCCATATTTAACATAGGTATCGTTGCTAATAACCCCGGTAGCTAAGTGATTAGATTGAGGCCAGATTTTACCTGCAGCAATATTTGCGTCACTAACAACCCATTTGAAGCTATGTTTGAAGTCGGTACTGCTATGGCCAGGATCATTATCACCCGTACTCTTCTCTGCATAATAGGTAACAGTGAGAGTTTCGTTTTTCCAATCACAATAAGTCGTCACTTCAATCTGAGGATGGTTATTTTCAAAGCTACAAGCTTGGTGTAGAGAAGCAATGCTCATGCCGTAACGAGCAGAGGCTTCGGGATACCAAGTATCTGGCATTGGACGATCGGGTGACATATCACCAGCGGGTAAATGCGCTGGTGGCAATTGAGGTTGCGGTTTTTCTGGTACCTCAATCTCTGGCAGGTGTGTACTTGGTGGTAGTGTTTTATCGTCAGTGTTGTTGCTCGATGAATTACAACCCGCTAGCAACGCAATCATAATGAAGGTGGAGATTTTTTTCATATTAATTCACCATTTAAAAAGTATGGGTTAATTTATGCGAGTAGCTACAAGTCACTCGATAAAGATACAGTGTTTTTTATCATGTATTTGTGGGGTTAATATAATTACTATTATGAATGTATGTGATTAGTGAGATTTATCGAACTCTGTTTTATTGCTCTATCTGGTTGATAATGAAGGGATGTATATTTTGTTGTTCTAATTTTTAAATTTAATGTATCTTTGGTTTTGTGAATTGAACGGTATTTTTAATTGTTTTTTAGATGTTCAATTTATTGTTTGTGTTGCATGTAAAATGGTAAATATTTCACTCTGGTAACTGTGTTTTTGATATCAGCAACAGATTATTAGGTTCTACTGTTTAACGCCTGGCTTTGATTTTCAGGCGTTTTTAGATTTAGTTAGTCTATGGTGTTAGAAGAGGAGGGCTTGAATGAGAACAGTTGAATAAATGGAATAGTTTTGGATTACCTGCTGCATAAATTGGGATAGCTGCAGCACCTGTTGCAACAATATTATTATATTGAGGGGCGATCATTACTCGGGGGTGTTCTCGTGAAGCCGTGACACAAATTGAGGGTGGAAGGGGAGATGCATGGCTAAGGAGAGTATGGAGAAGTTCATTTGGTAAAGTACTGCCAATTATGATGCTCTCAGGTTCAAGCATGTTTTCTAAAATATTGATAACAAATTTTAACCTAGAGGCTGCGTCATCAAGCCACTTTATTAGTCTTGGTGACTTTAATGAAAGCTGATCATGTATAAAATCTGCCATCATTAACTCTGACTCTGGGCATTCGAGAGCTCGGCTTAAGCCTGAAATAGAGAGTAATTTCTCAACAAACTCTAATCTTCCTTCGTTAGGCCACTGTATTCGACCAACCTCACCTGCGTTGTTCCAAGATCCTTTATAGGGCTGTCCGTTTACAATAATTCCTGCACCTATACCGTTACCAATATAGAGGTAAACGAAATTGTTAAGTTTCTGGCCTTGACCTGAAACACGGCTACCAATTGCTGCAGCTGTAGCATCATTTTCTACGTAAATTGGAATCTCAATTTGTTTGCGTAGTTCTCCCACTAAATCAAAGCCTTTCCACACTCCCCATCCTGGGGATAACAGGTCAGCAGGTGTTCGATTATCGAGTAAAGTCGCTAAAGCAATTCCTGCTCCCCAAAGAGTTTGAGTTGGGCTGATCCTTGAAGATAAGAGGCGAATTACTGAAGCTAACTCATTGACAATGTAATACGGGTCTAAACTGTTCATTTCCAGCCGATGGCTAGCCAAGGTGTTTAAGTTTATGTCGACAAGGCGTGCTGTCATTACTCCCTTGTCAATTTGAATTCCTATAGAGCAAGCGGCTTGTTCACATACTTCCAATAATGTCTGCGGTTGTCCTCGTTTTCCTTGAACTTTCCCAGTTTCGGCCAGCAAACCACACTCAAGCAACTCACGAGTTATGTTCGTAATAGTTTGATTTCGAAGGCCTGTTCTTCCGGCAATCTCAACCCTGCTGATTGGCCCTGATTTCCGAATAGTCTCAAAGACAACAGCCTGATTAAACTTTCGGGTATCTTCGTGGTTAGTTCCTATCAATGTTCACCGCTCTGTAGTGTTTGATTTCAATAAGTTGAGAAGTTAATACCGTAGCATAAAAGTGATGTGTCGTTATTTAACTAAGTCATCCATTACATTAAATCCATTAAGTTGATTTATCAAGTTGATATTATAGTAATCGCTCAGTGCAGCTGTGAGACTTGGGTAATAGAGTGTTATGTAAATAAAATGTGATCCAATATACTATTTTGGAATATTTATATGGTCAAATGATGCTCAGATCACGGTGGTTAGATTAAAGGCTGGTCAATTCATTGGGATTTCTGATTAAATCAATTTAATGGATTTATTACGTGGGAGGGAACATCATGCCGCAACAAAGAAAGATAATAAGCTTGGCTGCAGGTATTGCTTTTAGTGCGATGCCTGCTCTTACTTATGCTGCTGAGGTGACAGTTTTTTGTAGCTCATCAGGTGTAGAGCTGCAGCTTTGTCGTGAAGGGACTGATGCTTGGGCTGAAAAGACAGGTAATGACGTTAATGTTGTTACATTACCAGCTGGTTGGGATGATGTTCTTCCTTTATATCAGCAGTTACTTGCTTCTCAATCAAAAGATATCGATGTACTGATTCTCGATACAATTTGGCCAGGAGCGTTGAAAAACCACTTGCTGGATATGAATCAATATGTCGATAGCAACGTTATTAATCAACATTTTAGCGCTGCTATTAATGGAACAACAGTGGATGGGAAAGTGCTTTCCTTACCTTGGTACATGGACACAGGAATGCTTTTTTATCGAAAAGACTTGTTAGAAAAGTATGAGCTTGATGTACCAGTAACCTATAGCGAGTTGACAAAAACAGCTGAAATTGTTCAAGCAGGTGAACGTAAAACAGGGCAGCGTGATTTTTGGGGGTATGTTTGGCAGGGTAGGCCTTATGAAGGGCTGACTTGTAATATAGCCGAATGGTTTGGTAGTACCGAAACTGGAGCCATAGTTAATGACAGCGGTGATGTGACGGTAAATACACCTGAGAATATGGAAGTTCTTAAAGTTGCAGCTAGTTGGGTGAATAACATTAGTCCTCCAGGTGTACTTAATTACGATGAAGAATCATCCCGAGGTGTGTTTCAAAATGGCAATGCACTATTTATGAGAAACTGGGCATATGCTTGGAATTTAGCAAACTCTGATGGCAGCGTTATCAAAGATAAAGTGGGTGTTGCTGCTTTACCAATGGCCACAATAAATGGTCGTAATGCAGGATGTTATGGAACTGCTTTACTTGGTGTTTCAAAATACTCCGCTAATCCTAAAGTTGCTGTTGATCTTGTTAAATACTTGACGGGGCCAGAAGAGCAGAAACGGCGTGCGATCGTTGGAGGATATAGTCCAACGTTACCTGAGCTTTATAATGACGAAGACATAGTGGCAGCTAATCCATTCCTCGTTGATGCAGAAGATGCGTTCGCTAATGTCGTAGCAAGGCCATCCCAAATAACAGGTGATCAATATAGCCGAGTGAGTTACACCATTTGGTCAGATGTACATTCAGCCCTCGCTGGTAATTCGAGTCCACAGGACGCGCTACAGAAATTAGAACGAGAGTTAGAGCGGATTAAACGTCGGGCACATTGGTAATAAATTAAAACTCTTATTCGGCACAGTATTGTGCTGTGTCGCCTGAATATATCTTGGTAGGCAGCTTCTATTATGACAACGAAAATCACTAGTTACTCTTCTTGCAATGAGCAAGGAATAGCAATAGCACGATATTTATTAGGAGAAATTAAAACAGCAAAAAATAATAATAGACACTACTTACTTGGTTGTCCCGGTGGGCGTTCACCAATGGCGGTGTACAATGCAATGGCTGATCTTGCTGAACAAGGTGGTGACGACCTTAGCAAATTAATCATTATTATGATGGACGACTATGTATTAGAAACCTCTGATGGCTTGAAGCAAGCAGATGATAGTGCACATTATAGCTGCAGGCGCTTTGCTGAAATTGAGATTAGGCAGCGACTTAATTCCGGTTTAGAGACGAATAAGCAAATAACTAAAGAAAATGTTTGGTTTCCATCCATTGATAGTCCAGAAAGCTATGATGAAAGAATAAAGCAAGCAGGGGGTATTGATTACTTTATATTAGCTACTGGTGGCTCTGATGGGCATGTCGCTTTTAACCCTCCAGGAACATTATTGTCTGAGATAACTCGAATTACAAAGCTAGCAGATACTACTAGGAGCGATAACCTCGGTACTTTTCCTGAATTCACGTCTCTAGCTGAGGTACCTACATATGGCTTAACGGTTGGTCCAGCTTCTATCGCATTATTATCAAAAGAAGCTGGCTTACTAATTGATGGTGAGCATAAACAATTCGCAACAAGAAAACTGTTTAATAGCACTAGCTATGAAGAAGATTGGCCATCAACGATTATTCATGAATGCCTCAATGGAACATTGCACATCGTGAAAAGTGCAATTCCTAAGGATTTAAATATTGAGTAATAGTTTTTAGTTATTGTATTTATTTTTTCGATTCTAAACTAGTTATGGAGTTTTTATGTCAGGCAATATATTAAATATTGGGTTAGTCGGCATGGGTGAGGCCGCTCAAACATTACATTTACCAACTTTGTTTCGCTATAATACTAAATTCAATGTTGTAGCTGGTCAGGATATTAGCTCAACATTAGTAGAACAGTTGTGTATGCAATATCAAATTAATAATGGGTACGCTAATGCTGAAGATGTAATTACTGACAGTAATGTTGATGCTGTTATTATTATGTCTCCAGATCCTCTGCATTATTTACACGCAAAAATGGCAATTGAAAATAATAAACATGTATTGTTAGAAAAGCCATCATGTCTACAGTTAGAGCATATTCAGGAATTGGCAGAGTTAGCAGAAGTAAATGGCGTAAAAGTTTGTATAGCCTATATGAGGGCATATTCTGAAGCATTTAAACAGGCTGAAAAGCAATTAACTGCATTTGGTGATATTAAAAGTGTTCGAGTTAGAGATCTTCAGAGAGAAGGGGATTACTATATTCCACAGGTCGCTGCCGTTGTGACACCCAATGACCATGACAGAGCTAAAATTACCGAATTAGCTGGAGTCGAATTATCACAAAGAAAGCATATCCTTGGAAATAAATCACATTCCGATTTGCTCTGGAAAATTTACCGAGTTTTAACTGGTGCTGCAATTCACAACCTTTCAGCACTTCGAATGTTAATTGGTGAGCCTAAACGAGTTGTGAGTGGTTATAGTAATTCGACGGGTGACAACATTGTTCTAACACTCGATTATGGGGAATTTTTTGCTAGCTATGAAATTTTGATTGATAACCTTTCTCGTGTTGATGCTCACATTGAAGTCACATCAGAATCGGAAATGTTTCGAGTTAATTACACAACACCGTATATTCGTAACTTACCTACGACCTTTGAATATCAATCATCCTTAAATGGGAAGAATATTAAATCTGTTAGTGGCCCTTATTATCAAGACCAATTCACTAACGAGTTACTGCATTTTCATGCTGCTATCAAGCAGGGTGAAGCAGTTAAAACAACATTAAATGATTCATTCAAAGATATTAAATTAGTTCAGCAAGCATTGCTATGTATAGCTGACTCATTGGGGGTAACTGAGCATGTCGAATAATATCAAATTAGCAACTTGTCCTTGTTCGTGGGGTGTTTGGTATCCGCAGGATGAACTGCAACCTAGTTGGCATAAGTTTTTAGATGAAGCGGCTGAGATCGGACATTCAGTTATTGAGCTTGGACCGTACGGATACTTGCCAAGCAATGTTGATCAACTAAAAGATGAACTTGCCGCAAGAAATATGTCAGTGTGTAGTACTGCTCACATGTCAGATCTGATAGTACCAGGTTCACTTGATAACCTTCGCCGTGATATTGACAAGATTTGCCCACTTTTAGTCGAGCTTGGTGCTGAATACTTTGTCTTTATGGATGGTGATGAACTTTACCCTCACCCAAGCGACCGTAATCTAAATTTATCGCAATGGCGCCATGTTATCGAAGTTATAGGTGAATCAGCGAAAATTGTTCAGGAAGAGTATGGATTAAAATATGCGTATCACCCTCATGTAGCAACTTGCATTGAAAATGAGCATCAAATAATCCGTATGCTAAATGATACAGACGATAAATATGTCAATCTTTGCTTTGATACTGGGCATCATTTATATACAGGAGGTCTTCCTGAGGAGTTTATTAAGGAGTTCGGTAGTCGTATTAATTATTACCACTTAAAAGATATGAGCATGGAAGTTCTTAGCAAAGTGAAGCGAGAAAACCTTTCAGATAATGACGCGTTTGAAATAGGTGTTATGGTTCCATTAGGTCAGGGGAATGTGAACTTTTCCGCAGTGAAAGAAGCAATGATTACGACAGGTTTTAATGGCTATGCTGTGATTGAGCAAGATATTTACCCTGATCGCGAGAAACGGGCAAAATCATTTGCGCAGAGTAACCTGACCTTTGCACTAGAGCATGGTTTGGGTTGCAAATAAGGTTACGTATTTGGTTTGCAGCATGACCTGCAAACCTATATCTCGTCGAGTATTCATCTCATCATATATTACTGAAAAAAACATAATACCGATGAGTATTTGAAAGGGCAGGGAGTTTTAAATGCGAGAACCAAAATATGGAATTGGTATTGATATAGGTGGCACTAAGATTGCTGCAGGATTAGTTGATTTAACAACTGGTGCAATTCAAAGTACAAAAATTATTCCTACAGGCCGAGAGCGACACTCATCTGAAATAATAAAAGACTTACAGGAAATGGTTACTGAACAAACAACAATAGCTTTAACTAAAGGATGGCAAATCGAGCATTGTGGAATAGCGTTTCCTGAGTTGGTTAATAATGAAGGTGAAGTTGTAAGTGATTGGAATTTTAACTTATGTAGTTTGCGGACTGATGTATTTCCATTGAAGCATGTGGTATTTGATAGTGATGTCAGAGCTGCAGGCTTGGCAGAAGCAAAGTTTGGTGCGGGTAAAACTTATCAGAGCTTTGTCTATGTGTCACTCGGGACAGGTCTTAGTTATAGCTTGTATAACCAAGGTACACCTTGGCGTGGTGCTAATGGTTATGCCATTCACTTTGCAAGTAGCTTATTAAGCGGCCACTGTCATCATTGCGGAGAGCAGGCCAGCTTTATAGCTGAAGAACAGGTATCGGGTAACGGTATAGAAAGTACTTGGTTAAAAGTGCACTCAAAGCCTTATCAAGGTGGAGTACCTGCTCTTCTAAGGGCCGCTGAAACTCGTGATGGAGATGAACGAGAATGTGTTGCCTTAGCTGCTGAATCATTAGGTGGACTGATTGCACAGATGGTAAACATGCTGGACCCCGATGCCGTTGTAATTGGTGGAGGTTTGGGGTTAGCAGGAGGTATTTATCATGAGCTTACAGTCAAAGCGATAAGAGAAAGAATTTGGGCCGAGGAGTGCAAAAGCATTCCGATCAAACATGCTCAGTTTGGTACGTCTGCAGGTGTAATTGGTGCGGCTTTGTCTTCGATGGAAAATAGTTAGGGATAATGATAATGAATATTTTGACCCTTCGTAATGTGACAAAAAGTTTTGATAAAAACCAGGTTTTAAAAGATATTAATCTTGATATCCAGCAAGGAGAGTTTATTGTTTTTGTCGGCCCCTCCGGTTGCGGAAAATCAACATTGCTTCGCTTGATTGCAGGCTTAGAGCCACAATCCAGTGGCGATATGTTTATCGACAATTTTTTGGTGAATGATGAACCTCCTGGAAAAAGAGGTCTTGCCATGGTTTTCCAATCTTATGCACTTTATCCTCATATGACAGTACGTGAGAACATGGCTTTTGCATTAAAAACAGCGGGCCAACCAAAAGAGTATATTCAAAGCCAAGTTCAACGATCTTCTCGGATTCTTCAATTAGATCATTTATTAGATCGAAAGCCGAGCCAGCTATCTGGTGGTCAACGCCAACGTGTTGCGATCGGCCGTGCGATAGTGCGAGAACCAAAGATATTCCTATTTGATGAGCCACTTAGTAACCTCGATGCTGAGCTGCGGGTTGATATGCGTGTTGAGATATCGGCATTACATAAAAAGCTAAATTCAACCATGATTTATGTTACCCATGATCAAGTTGAAGCAATGACCCTCGCTGATCGCATAGTAGTTTTGCATGATGGTATCGTTGAGCAATTTGGTACTCCCTTAGAGTTATTCAATCATCCCTATAATCTTTTTGTAGCGGGCTTTATTGGCTCACCTAAAATGAACTTCATTAAAGGGGAGATGAGCATAGACGGCTTTAAAAATGCAAATGGGGATAAAATTGCGAATGCTGTAGTTTCTTATGCTGGAAAGCAGTTAACCATGGGAATTCGACCAAAAGATATCCGTCTAGATTTGAATTGTCAGCCTGAATCAATAAAAGCTGAAATAGTTTTAGTCGAAGTGTTAGGTGATGAAACATGTTTGCACTGTTGCTTAGAGAGCGGTGAGAAGATAATTGTGGTTCAAGAAGGTCAGTCAACACAGGCTGTAGGGAATACAGTTTGGTTGTCGTTTGATTCAAATAAGATTCAATTCTTTGGTCCAGATGGTATTAATTTATTTTATGCGACTGAGCAATCTGTTGCTATCGCATCATAGGGGGGATATATGACAGTTATTAATCAGTCCCTTAAACCAGTATCATTTGATAAAGATAAAAAAGTGCCTAAGCTCGCGATGTTACGGCAGCGGGAAGCATGGTACTTTTTGTTACCAATGCTAATTGTTTTAGGTTTTGTGGCCTTGTGGCCATTAACTCGAACTTTCTACTTCTCCTTAACCAATGCATCTTTAACCTCGCCGGAATTAGCTGAATTTATTGGACTAGAAAACTATTATTATCTAGTTACTGATCCTAGCTGGTGGAAGTCGGTATCTAATACACTTTATTTTGCTGTTATCTCGGTGAGTATAGAAACGGTGTTGGGTTTAGCTATTGCGTTGATCTTGAATACGAATATGCCGACAAAAGGTTTGATGCGCGCGGTTGTTTTAGTTCCATGGGCAATACCAACGATTGTATCAGCTAGGATGTGGGAGTGGATGTTTCACGACCAATTTGGTGTGATTAATCAAATATTATTGTCACTGGGTATTATTGGCGAGAAAATCGCTTGGACGGCAGATCCTAATTGGTCGATGAGTGCTATCATTTTTGTCGATGTTTGGAAGACGACACCCTTTATGACTTTACTTATTCTTGCTGGTTTGCAGTTGTTACCTAAAGAGGTCTATGAAGCAGCTAAAGTCGACAATGTTTCGGCTTGGAATAGATTTTTATACATCACCTTACCATTAATTAAACCAGCTATTTTAGTTGCTGTCGTCTTTCGTTTACTCGATGCTTTAAGAATGTTTGATCTTGCATATGTACTGACATCGAGCAGTGAATCAACCATGACTATGTCTGTATATGCGCGCAAGCAACTCGTTGATTTTCAGGATATGGGCTATGGATCAGCAGCTTCAACCTTGCTGTTCTTTATTGTTGCCCTTGTGACAGTATTGTACCTCTATCTTTCAAAAGCACATGCATCAAGGAGTGAACAATGAAAATTTCAACGCAAAAACGTTTGTCGAATATTTCATTTTACGCAATTGTGCTTGTTGTAATTGTGTATACGTTATTTCCTTTTTATTGGTCAGTTGTCTCTTCGTTCAAAACAGGGGCTTCACTATTTGAGGTTGAGTTCTTTCCAACAATTGATTGGTCTAACTATGTCAGTGTCTTGAATGATGGGGCCTTTGTTCGTAATATTTTGAATTCAGTCATAGTTGCGGTAGCCGTTGTCCTTCTATCTCTTTTTTTATCGGTGACTGCAGCTTATGCGTTAGGAAGAGTGAAGTTTAAAGGTAGGACAGCTGTTCTAATGTCAGTGCTGAGTGTCTCGATGTTCCCACAAGTTGTCGTTCTTTCTGGTTTATTTGGAATTATTAACCAGCTTGGCTTATATAACAGTTTATGGGCTTTAATCTTGTCATACATGATATTCACATTACCATTTACTGTGTGGGTTCTTACAACCTTCATGAAAGAGATTCCTATTGAACTTGAAGATGCTGCAAGAATGGATGGATGTTCAACGTGGCGAATGGTAACTCATGTTTTCTTACCTATTATGGGGCCAGCACTGGTTAGTACAGGACTTCTTGCTTTTATTGCAGCATGGAATGAATTCTTATTTGCACTGACATTTATTCTAAGTGATGAAATGCGAACAGTACCTGTTGCTATTGCTATGATTTCCGGTGCGAGTCGCTATGAATTACCGTTTGGTGCAATCATGGCGGCTTCAGTTATTGTTACAGTTCCATTGATAGTATTAGTGTTGTTTTTCCAACGCAAGATTGTTTCTGGCTTAACGGCAGGGGCGGTAAAGGGCTAAAGTATATTTACGTTATTTGCTCTGATTTTACGCAAAGCGTATTCAGATAAGGGGTAACAGGCCGCGGATAAAAAATACCCTCTTTCCAAAAAGAAAAGAGGGTATAGTTCACTAACCGCAGCGCTTAATTAAGCATCAAAAGCGGGTTAGCTAAGGTAAGCGTAACCTGTAGTGAATGCCGCTTCTTGGAACTGGCGCAGGCCAGTTGCACGGAACTCAATTGATAGAGGGTTGCGCTTCATTTTTTGTTTGATGTCTTGATTGCTCATGAAATCAACTTCAACACCATCAATAAGCTGAATTGCAGCTTCAAGTTTAAAACCAATTGCACTACCCGCGAATTTGCCACGAGTTTCACGAGTACGAATAACAACGCGATCGACTTGGTAGTCTTCTAGTAATTTAGCAAACGTCGCTTGGAATTTACGCATTTGCTCATTATCTAGCATATCTTGCATGATGAACTTTTGAGAACGGCATTCAGGGATGTCGAATAGACCATTTTCTTTTGTTAGAAGGCAAATAATCGCCTCATTGCTTCGTAGCTCAACAGCACAAATTTTCATGTAAACACCTAAATATCTTATTAGCACACTATTGTAGGGAAAACTCTGGCAAATGTCAGATTTTTTCAGTCATATACCCTAAGCAGATTCATGAAATATTTCACAGCTTGCGTTTTAGTTACTTATGAGTGCAATCGTTAGGAGTTGGCATAAATAGGACCGTCAAGGTCAAGTTGTGTCAGTAACAAGCGAGTGTCTAGCTCAAGTTGATGGTAATCAGGCTCCATGTGGCAGCAGAGCTTATAAAAGGCTTTGTTGTGATCTTTTTCTCTGATGTGCGCTAATTCATGCACTGCAATCATCTTTAACAGAGGGAGTGGGGCATGTTTAAAAATGGCAGAGATACGGATTTCATTTTTAGCCTTCAACTTTCCGCCATGAGCGCGTGATACGAAAGTATGCAACCCAAGCGCATGATTAACGACATGGATTTTACTGTCATAAGCAACTTTGCTTAAAGGTGACGACTTCTTCAGGTATGAGTTTTTAAGTTCAATAACATAGTTATAGAGTGCTTTTTCTGATTGAATGCTATGCCCAGTTGGGTACTTTTTAAGTAAGTAATCTTTCAATTTGTCATTTTTAATTAAATGATCAATTTGATCCAATAGTGGTGAAGGGTAACCTTGAAGGTACTTTAAGTGCTGTGTCGACATAATGAGAAAAGGCTTCGGCTTTAACGGTATTGTGCTGATTTTATCTACCTGCTAAAAAACACGCAATCAAAACTGTGACTTCAACATCTTGAGGTTAGTTGAGTATCTGCTATATCTAAAGAATCGGAAGTGACGCATGGGAGGCGCTATGAGTTTACGATTACCACCACCGTTGGTTTTAGTGTTTACGTTGGGGGCAATGTATCTGCTTTCGATTTACTGGCCGTTGGTAGAGTTTCATTTTTTTGGACAAAAGGCGATTATATTCCTCTTTCTACTATTCGGTGCGCTCATTGGTTTGGCGGCAATCATGTCTTTTGCAAGAGTGAAAACAACCGTTGATCCAAGAAACCCACACAAAACCTCATCGCTTGTGACTAAGGGGATTTATCAATATACCCGCAATCCTATGTACCTAGGGTTACTGTGCTTATTACTCGCTGCTTTCTTCTATCTATCGGCGCTTTCAGCGTTATTTATGATTATAGCCTTTGTATTTTTCATCAATAGCTTTCAAATTGAGCCCGAAGAGGCGGTATTGGAAGCTATGTTTGGTGATGATTATCGAGAGTATTGTCAGCAGGTAAGACGTTGGTGTTAAAAATATCAGTAGCAAAAAAGTTACAAATTAAGATTTTAATACTATTTTTATTAGAGCTATGGGCTTAATGTTTTAAGAAGGAGCAGCTAATGAAACTAGGGCGTTCAAATGATTTTTTTCCGCTTTTAAAATGGCCGCTAGCCTGTTTGTTTGCTCAAACAGATGAGGTGATTGTTATTCGTCCGAGTAACAGACCTTCCAATTCCAAGATAACATGTGACTTAGCTTCACAAGTGCAGGAAGAAATTAATTTATTGAAGCTAGAACTCCATAAAAATGGCTATCAATTAAGTGAAATCATTCAGACTGAAGTGAGGTTGTCTTCCCTTATTCCCGATGAGCAACTTGATGAAATATACCGATTAATTGAGCAGTTGCCCGGTGAAATCGAAGTTATTGTCGTGGCTTGCAGTAGTCATCAAGAGTATCAAGATACTGGCAAGGAAAAATTAATATCCATTGAGGCGATGGTTATACACTAAGCAAGTTCCCCCCGTAAGAGTAATTTGTATTTTGCGGGGTGCCATTCTTTCCCTTTCTCCTTGATAAAATTAACCTTTTTTCAATCACCTTATGATGCATTGCTTACATATACTTGCTGTTGTGAGAGAACAGCTACACTTGTGTCATAGCTGAGAGTGAATGCTCGAATCATTATTAGTGAGGTTCGTCGATGAGTTATGTACATGGCATTTATGCCGAGATTGATACAGTAGATGATAAAGTCTTTATGGAATTTAAAGCCGTAGGGACATTAACGCATCAAGACTATGAAAAGATAACCCCTCTTATTGATAAAGCGTTAGATGGCATAGATAACCCGATTGTTGATGTTTATATCGATGGTACGGATTTTGAAGGTTGGCAATTACAGGCCGCTTGGGATGATCTCAAGCTTGGTTTGAAACATGGTAAAAAATTCCACAAAGTTGCGATTTACGGTAATCAAGATTGGCAAGAAGTCATGAGTAAAGTTGGCGGGTGGTTTGTGACGGGAGAAGTGAAGTTTTTTGAAGAGCCGCTCGATGCAATAGCCTGGCTTCGTGAATAATTTACTAGGGATTATATGGTATTGATTATTAATCTGAATTAAAATTGCCCTATTATTTTTGATAGGGCATGGCGTGTTAGTTTATACCTTGATTTATGACTTTAAGGTATCGTTAAACAGCAGCCCAATAGGTGTGAAATACATGATACAAAGGATGACAGCTGCTGGTGTACTGCTCTCATTGTTGCCGCTTACAGCAATGTGTAATGAGTCAGCAGAAGCAAACCCAATGGATATGGATACGACGACTCCAACGTCAAAGTACTTCATTGGTCTGCGGAGTGGTGCAAGCTTGATGGGGAACTCTGATAGCATAACGCTAAGTGGTAACACGGTAGATGCCGGAGACTCTGATTTCGAGGCGTTTGTTGCAGTTGATGTAGGCTTGTACACAAAGAACAGCAAGAACAGGGTGTATTACAGCTATGAACATCATGAATCAACCTCTAAATTTAATCAGCAAGACCAGCTAGAAACTGATCTCTCTTTGCATTTATTAAATGCCGACTACATTTATCGCCATGATAAAAAGATTAAACCCTTTGCTGGTTTACATATAGGCTATGCATCTGCAGAGTCTAAATCAAACTCTGGTCAAAGTAACGATGTGAGTGGTTATGCGTTTGGTGTTCAAGCTGGCGTCGCTTGGCAAGTTACTGAAGGGCTGGATTTTGAGATGGGGGTTAAGCATACCGCTTTACCATCAGACCGACGCTCATGGACCTTTAGTGATGGGCAAGGTAATAGTGCGAAAGTCGAATCTCAGCTTAAAACACTAACATCGGCCTATTTAGGCGCGAACTATCGTTTTTAACTGGCTGTTTACACCCAAGTTTAGCTGCGTATAATGCCCTGCTAGTTTAACGACAACCATTATCAGTAAGGACTTCACGTTGAAGCTATTTGTTAGAGATCTTACCGTCATCGATGCCTCTTATTTGTGTGAACAGCGAGGTATGGTGGGGGAGAGTTGGATTCTCGATGTGGTGATGTCGGGCGAATTAAATGAAATGAGCATGGTGCTTGATTTCAGCAGGGTTAAGAAGCAGATCAAGCAGATTGTTGATGAGTACATTGATCATCGTTTAATTGTCCCAAGCTTGAATCAGGCCGTCAGTGTCGCCCAAAGTAAGGCTGGCTATTCAACGGTTGATTTGCTTCGCGGTGACAAAAGTATGTACTTAAATTGCCCCGATGAAGCGTATTGTTTTATTGATGCAGCCGGTGTCACTATCGAGTCAGTGACTGAGCATGTGTACAAGGTACTTAAGGGGAAATTACCCGAAAATGTTCAGGGTTTAGAAATAACCCTTCGTCATGAGAATATCGATGGTGCGCTTTACCATTACTCGCATGGTTTGAAAAAGCATGATGGGAACTGTCAGCGTATTGCGCATGGTCATCGCTCACCCATTGAACTGATTGTTGAGGGTAAGCGCGATAGCCAACTTGAACAGCTTTGGGCTGAACGCTGGACGGATATTTATCTTGGTAGTGCTGAAGACCAGTGTGCCGTTAGCGCACTTGCTTTAAGCTCTGCAGCGAAAGACGTTTCTGACAACGAGCATTTCGGCTTTCGCTATACGACGGCTCAGGGAGAGTTCCAGTTAGCAATCTCACGCGCTGAGGTTGAAATGCTTGATACCGATACAACAGTAGAGCTACTTGCGCATTATATTGCAGAGCAGGTTGCACCTTTAGTCGCTGACGGCAAAACGTTAGATGTACTCGCCTACGAAGGTGTCGGTAAAGGGGCAATGGCATCAGTGATAGGCTCTTCTCGGTAAGCAAAGTTTCTAAGTTTTATGATGTTAAAAGTCCTGAATGCAAAAGCAAGCAGGGCTTTTTTTATCGGCTTATATCAATTCAAACTCTTTTTTTGCTAACTCGAGGCCATTAAGAATAATTGAGAGCTGGTGGCCTCCAAGGTGGAATTTTCGTGTTGTGATAATTTTAAAGCTTTGCTTTCTTTCGACCAAATACTGGCTATTCGCTTCAATTTCTCGCTCACTAATTTTAAAGACTTTACGTGATAGAGAGCCATTCTGTTTTTTGTAGTAAACAGCATATTCTAATCTTAGCTTTTTGGGCTCATCATTTTGATTATGCACACAAAAAGAAAAATTCAAATCTGTGCCTACCTTTACTTTCGGGTTTTTAATATCAAACGCAGACATGTAGATCCCACGGCTGTCAAAACCAAAAAGCTGTAGAACGTCAGGGTCAGCATTCTTGAGCAATGTCCGACATGCATGCTTAATCAACCTATTGGTATTATCGCTTTGGCCATAATGTGTTTTAGCGAATTGAATAACAAAATGAGGATTGTCTTTGGCAATGTCATTTAAACTGTTAGCGACGCTACGCCTAACCGCTTCGCACTCATCCCCTTTTAACAAGAGTAAGATGGGCAACAGCGGTGAAGGGTCTTGCTTTAATGACGACAGTGCCATTCCCCAAGGTAATCGTGGCCTTGCTCCCTCACTAGCAAGTCGTCTGACTCGTCTATTTTGATGTGATGCCCAAAGCGTCATTTGCGCTAACATTTCACGTTCATATTTTACAATGAATGGTCTTACCGCAAACTCACAAGTAATAAAAGGTGTTACTACCTCAAAGGCTGCGATTGCTTTGTTGTAGTCATTGATACCATAGCGTTCAATATACTCAGCTAAAAATAAATATTCTAAGCTATCTGGTTTAATGTCAGCACTCTCCAAGCGCTTCACAAGCGTAAGGAGATATTCAACGGCTTCATCAAATTGCTCAGGCATAAACTGATGAAGTACCTTGGTTGTATGTGTTATGCGTTGTTTTAATTCGTACCCTTCAAATTCTTCACAAAAAATGCGAGAGGTAAATTCCTTACGATTAAAGTTAGGGATAACGTCAATAAGAACCCCCGAGAGGGAATCATAAAAATCGTCAGAGAAAAGGTCTTTAAATAGAGTGCTCATTGAATGCCTTAAAGTTGATCTTCTATCGGTAATACTCCAGCCATCCAAGCGCCTATTCGAAGCCAAATACTTGCGTCTGGCTCTGAGTCGAAAGAACGGCCTGACAGGTCGTTATGCCAGACAATATCGTTGCTTTGATTGAGTGATAGTCGATAGGTGCCTTTTTTCAATGCAGACTCAAAACCACGGTAGAGCAACCGGGTAAAGCCCGGAGCATCAATGAGTACACCCATCTCGGTATTCAAATAGGCAGAGCGAGGGTCAAGGTTTGATGATCCTACAAAGATTTTCCGGTTATCCATGATAAAGGTTTTAGCATGTAAACTTGTACGTGAACTACCGAGCCATGATCGTTTTTTCTTTAGGCTGGGGTCAACTTTTACTTCATAGAGTTTGATACCTGCAGCGAGTAAATCTTTACGGTATTTCGCGTACCAACCATGCACGGCAAATACATCATTAGATGCCAATGAATTGGTAATAATAGTGATCTCAATGCCCTGTTCAGCGGCTTTAATTAATGAGGCTGTCCCTACTTCTGTTGGTACAAAATATGGCGATATCAGTAGAAGCTTAGAGTTGACATTTTTTAGTGTTTCACCGAGCTCATGAAGCATTAAATTGGTTTCATCAGGCGCGTAGACTTTTGATGGTAAATCATAGTAGAGCCTCGCCTCGCCCCAATGGAAGTTGATAGTTTGATTTTTAACGTGTTGTGCTAGAGGAGAGTCAGAAAATTTTTCTATATAGTCAGACCCCTTAAATGCAGCTTTTAATGCATGCTCCCAACGAACGACATCGCTTGGCGAAAGGGGACCAATATTTTTAATAATCGACTCAATAGGGGAAGCTGGTTCACTGTTCCAATAAAGATCAAATTGGGCTGAAATATCAGGAACGATCGGGCCAAGAGTCAGAATATCAAAGTCACCGAAATCAATTGATCCATTAGCAGAAAAGTATTCGTCGCCTATGTTTCGCCCACCAGTAATGGCAAACGCCCCATCGGCTATCAATGCTTTATTATGCATTCGACGGTTTAGGCGATCAAAATCTTTGAGCCCAAAAATCCGGAAAAAGCGTTGATGGAATGCATTGAATAGTCGAACCTCAATATTCGGATGACGAGAAAGTGAGGCAAGAATTTTATCATTACGTGACTGCATATCATCCAGTAACAACCTAACTCTAACCCCTCGTTCAGCCGCTTGGTAGAGTGTATATGTCAGTAGCGAACTGGTATTGTCATCGCTGTATATATAGTACTGAAGATCGATACTTTGTTGTGCTGAATCGATAAGAGCTAAACGAGCCCATAAGGCTTCTTGCCCATCAACTAAAGGGTAAAACCCCGTGAGTTCTGGGTTCGCTTTAAGATAGGGTAATGCTTGAGAAGCAAGCTCCGTATCTTTGTTAAATGGTATTGATTGGCTGACCGTTTTTAATGAAGCTGTAGGCTTGTTGCAACCGAGAAGAGCGCCAATAGTTAGCACAAACAGCAAGACAATAAAAACTTTAAACTTGGAACCCATATGTAATTAGCGTTAACCTATTTTATTAATTGATAAGTTTAATCGGGTAAGGCATCCTTTACAATTCTTTCATTTAAATGTAAAAATACCCGCGATTGTGTGAGAAATCATTGGTTAACAGGCTTGCTTTATTGTGCTCATAATGGCTTTTAGTAAGCATTTTAGAGCTGATCTTCTATTGGAAGAATGCTAGATAGCCAAGCCCCCATTCGTAGCCAAATACTCGCATCTGGTTCAGTTTTATAACTTGTCCCTAGAAAGTCGTTGTGCCACTTAATATCACCATTTTCATCGAGTGCCAATCGGTATGTGCTCTTACTTAGGCTGAGATCTGCATCTTTGTACACTTCGGCCGAAAATTCTGGTGATTGTAATAGAATTCCCATCTCAGTATTGATGTATGCAGAGCGGGGGTCAAAGTTGAATGAACCAACAAACACTTCTTTTCTATCAATTATGAATGTTTTTGCGTGTAGGCTTGTACGAGAGCTACCGAGCCAAGAGTGATTCTTTTTCACACTAGGATCAACTTTTACTTCATATATTTTCACACCAGAACGTAGCAATTTTTCTCGGTATTTTGAATACCAGCCGTGTACAGCAAAGACATCATTTGATGCGAGTGAGTTGGTAATGATGGTGACGTTAATGTCATTTTCTGCTGCACTAATGAGTGTTGCAGTTCCTTTTTTTGTTGGAACAAAATAGGGAGAGATAAGTAAAAACTCAGACTCAGCACGATCTATAACATTACCAAGCTCATGCATTAAGAAGGTGCTTTCTTCGGGAGCATACACTTTAGAGGGCGTATCATAATAGAGCTCAGCTTCTCCCCAGTAGAAGTCAATCGCCTGATTGAGGATTTGCTTAACTAAAGGTAACTCGGCAAGTGCTTCGGTGTAACTTGAACCTTCGAAGGTATTCCTTAGTGTTGTTTCCCATCGTTCGACATCATTACTCGATGGTGGTGTGATATTACTGACTAATGCTTCAACGGGGATGGAGGGTGCACTATTCCAATAAAGATCAAATTGTACCGCGATGCCTGGAACAACCTCGCCTAAGGTTAGGATGTCAAAGTCACCAAAATCAATAGCGCCATTTGCTGAAAAGTATTCATCACCAACATTCCGTCCGCCAGTGATGGCAAAAGTACCATCAGCGATTAACGCTTTGTTATGCATACGGCGGTTTAAACGATCAAAATCACCGATAAACCCAAACAGTTTAAAATCTCGGTTTTCAAAAGGATTAAAAAGTCGAATATCAATATTTGGATGACTAGATAAAGATGCCATCGCGTTATCACTTCGAGATTGCATGTCATCCAAGAGAATTCTAACTCTTACTCCACGCTCGGCGGCTTGATATAAAGCATATGTGAGTAAAGAGCTGGTATCGTCGTTACGATAAATATAGTACTGCAGGTCAACACTTATTTCTGCTGCGTGAATAATGGCCAGTCGCGCCATTAATGCTTCTTGACCGTCATCGAGAGGGTAAAATCCAGTAAGATCTGGGTTACTGCTTATGAAAGGGGAAGCAATTGAAGCCAGTTTGGTGTTGTCAGCCATTGGAATGGAATAACTTGATGTTTTTTCGACCGCTTTAATGTCGGTAGAGGTGCTGCAACCAGTAAGTACACCACTTGATATTAACAGCAGCGATGTAAGAATCGCCATAATCGGGTTTGTCATAAATTTATAGTTAACTTCATTCCATTATTAACAAGAGTTTAATGTGCCAAGCACTTGTTGACAATTTTTTCAYCAATCTGTCAAAAAGTGCTCGTATATTTTGTATAACTTTAATTGATGGATTAATAACTAAAAAATGAATGTGTTGAATAAAATTGGACTTTCCTCTGTAGCCATATTACTTTCTTTTCCGCTTTTTGCTGAAGGCTATGAGGGTGTCAAACGAGGTGACGCAATAGGCGTTACTTTACATCAGTTAAAACCCACTCAACCCTCAGTTGGCTACGATCAGGTTTATTATAAACTGGGGCGTTTTCAATATGACACAGAAAAGCAGTTTGATGAGGTGTGTGAAGCGAATGGTCAGAAGGGACTTACTGATTTTAATTCACAATCACACCCTAATATTCCAAGTTCCTTCTCTTGTAAAACTGCCGTAGGAAAAGAAAAAAGCGACATGAAAACGGTGGTAATTGCACCGGATAACAACTTGTATCTAACGGATGGCCATCATACTTTTAATACTTTCTGGCACATGGAAGGTGGCGGTGCTGCTTTTAAAGTGAATGTTGTCGTTGACCAAGACTACCGAGCGCTTGAAACAATGGACGCGTTTTGGCAGCAGATGGAAATTGATAAAAACACGTGGCTATTCAACCAAGATGGTGACGCTATCAGTTCCGAGGTTTTACCTACATCGTTAGGCCTACAGCATTTTTCGAATGACCAGTACCGGGCATTAATGTATTTCTCTCGTGGTATTGGCTGGGATAAGCCTAAATCACCTGTACCATTTTTAGAATTCTATTGGACAAAAGCATTACGCGAAAATATCGATTTAAGTCAATTTGATTTGCAATCACAGGATGGATACATCGCTGCAATAACAGCAAACAGTAAGGCTATTTTGGCTTTAACCGATACCAATTTAGGTGGCTCAGGTAAGTCGGTTTCTGAAATGGGGCAATTTGATACCTTCAATAGCAAAGGATTAGCGAAGGCGAGCAAACGCAATAGTAAATTAGATTACATGCTACGTTATAAAACAGCATCCACGTCAAATGGCTTGGCTTATGATAAAGCGGTAAACCACAGTAAAGCATTGTTATCGCCAGATGAGTTTAGTATTGAGGCGAGCCATGACTTAATGGCACTTCCTGCAATGAGCGCGGAAGGTACAGTAAATGCCATTGTTGAGATCCCTACGGGGACATCTGCAAAGTGGGAGCTAAATAAAGACAATACCAATCAAGTGATTTGGGAGTTTAAAAAAGGCAAGCCAAGAGTTGTGAACTACTTAGGTTACCCTGGTAACTATGGCACTATTCCTCAAACCGCATTACCAAAAGAGTTTGGTGGTGATGGTGACCCATTAGATGTCATTGTTCTTGGTCAAGCTGTACCTCGTGGAGAAGTGGTGCAAGCTCGTTTGATTGGAGTGCTGAAAATGCTAGATGACGGTGAGCAAGACGATAAGCTGATTGCTGTTATTGCGAATGACTCACCCTTTCAGGACGTTACGTCAATGAAGCAGCTAGACCGTGAATTTAGCGGTGTCTCTGACATTATTCAGCTTTGGTTTAGCAACTATAAAGGCGCAAATGGCGGCATGGAAGTACAAGGGTATGAAGACGCGCCAGTTGCACAAGAGGTGTTGCAACAAGCGATGGCCTTCCATCGTCAGCAAGGCTAAAAAGAACGATACCCAAGTTACCTCAAGTTGCAGGGTTCTGAGTGAACTCACGGGGTAACATTTATTCCTATCATTTTCATAATATGCATAGCATTGCGTGTTTCAGACTGACCAGAGTAGATTTTGTAATCAAACTTAATATGTTTATTTACGTAGTGCTCGCGAAAATGAAAGTTCGCAAAATGCTCAGGGTGGTGAGTAGCATACGTACATAATTCTAAATCGTGGGTTGAAACCATGCCACAGCATTTTTTTATACTCAGCTGGTTTAATATCATTGTGGCTGCATCAATCCTGTCTATCGAATTGGTCCCACTGAATATTTCGTCTATCACAAAAAATGTTTTGTTCAACTCACTTTTATCTAATAATAATTTTATTCGTAATAATTCAGCATAAAATGTCGATATATTATCGCTGAGGTTATCCCGTTTTCTCATCGACGTGACAATTGAAAAATGCCCGCAGATAAAGCCATCAGCATATACAGGCGCTCCCGCATAGGCAAGCAATAGATTCGTGGCAATGGTACGTAAAAACGTACTTTTACCTGACATATTTGATCCGGATATAATTGATACCTTATTCGTTTTTTTTAAACTAAAATCATTTCCGATACTTTTTTTATAATGGATCAAAGGATGTTTTACATTGTTCGCTGTAATGCATTCAGAACTGTTTACCGCTGGCATGGCCCAGTCTGAGTGTTCAAAACGCAATACTGCCAGTGATGATAATGCTTCAAACTCACTGACAACATCCAACCAGGTGCGAACATACTGCCCATATGACACTTTCCAGTTCCGTGCAGAAATATAGCAATTCAAATCCCACATAAAAAATAAATTAATAAAAAAGTGCAACATCTGATTATAACGTAAGTCTGATTTTTGCGAAATTTGACTTAGCTGCAACATGCGTTGTGACGCACTGAGATCTTCAACAAATAGTTTTTCTTTCTCACGTTTCAATAACGCAGAATTAAAATCAACGGACTCAATCAAGCCTAAGACATTTGAGTAAGCTAGAAATAATCTCACGATACCATTTACATCACTAAAATAAGCAATTGTTTTCTTTTTATAATAAAGATAGATAATTGATTGAATCGTATAGAAGAATAAAGGCACGACAACGGTATGAAAGACAAGTAAATCCAGCAAAAGAACCAACAACGAGATGACTGGTAAAATTCGGATCACCTTGGCAACATGGCTACCAACTATATTTACGGTTTTAATTTCTAACCAATCAATAAAATCATTCGGGCTTTTATTAGTGATATTGGCTGTTTTCAACTCTATATTTTGCCGAAAATCGATCATACCTGATAACTCATCCACGGCTTTTTGTGAATTGGCTATATCTGTCGAACCGTCGCACAACTTGGCTGCAAGTTTCTGACGCCCTAAAAATGTATAAGTGGTATTTATATACTGAAAAATTGACGACTTTCCAAAGACATCAAGATCATAACTAAACGGGTGTGCATCATCAATAAAATCTGCACCAGTATCCTCAAATGTCCGCCATTCATCATCCATGCGTTTAACCCCATTTTCATTAATGAGGATCAGCCTTTTTAACTGTGCAATACGCTTAAACAGCCTTGAATGAACAACAATCAATAAAATAAAAATGAATAAACTAATAACCGTAACAGTATAAACGGAAATACCGTCGTGTGATTTGTAACCAAAATAAAATGAGCTCGACATAACAAGGAATATAAAAAGACGGAAATAACTAATAATCGCTATTCTTTTGTTTTTGTCATTTAGCTCTTGGGAAAACCGTTTAATTCTAGAGAGGTATAAACCTCTGACATTGCGACCCATCATCAAGCTCTCAGTGGAATAACAACACATAACATAGAAGAAACTTACCACAATAGCCTTTAATTTAAAATGCGTATATCACTTAGTAAATGTATACGCATCTATCTCGTGATCATTAAAATTAACTAGTAACGGTACACTTGCGCTTTAATTGAAGATGCTTTCCTATTATTGATAAACTGAAATGATTTTAAAAATAATGGATATTTTTCTAATATTAAATAAGCTTTTACAACGAATCGCTCAAATTTACCGCCACCAAGTTGATAAGGGTTTCGATTTATTTTTGCATAATTCTCTTTATATAAAAGTTCCCATGGACTATCTCCCATAGTAAACCATAACAACTGTTTTGTTTGACTGGTGGACCTAACCCGTTTTAATGGTCACGCATAACCAATCAGGAGATTGAATATGTTAAACGTAACGAAAAAGGGCATATTTAGAAGATGCTTCTTCACTCTCTTAAAGAATTCTAACGTTAAATACCCAATCATCTTGAAGATGCAGACTTTAGTACCTGAAAGTTGTCATTAAATCGAGACGTCAATGAGCCTGCGACCTCTGGAAGAGTGGCAGTAAAAAATTGGTCTATAGCTTCCTTGAAGTCACGTTTACTCTTGAAGTAAACGTTATTCCTCGACTTCTCGTTCATCACTTTCAAAAGTCGTACTATAGGATAAAGTCAGCTACGACTACCTGTTGTTTCAAGCACTTTATCTTGCCGTGTACGTATCCAACCATGCGTGATTTTGGTCGCCTGCGTTGGATGAACAGCAGTAATGAATAAAATCGATTCACCTACGCTACAGCTCGCTTTAAGAGCGGCATAAGCCTCGATAAAAGCCTGCTGTTTTGCTTCATCAAACTTATGTGGGACACCTTTGGGCATCTTATAACTATAGCCATTCAGATGAAGCCATTTGTTCATACCTGAGACACTGTATTGCACGCCAAAATATTCCATTACGTAGGATACGATTTGATGAGTATGATGGTAGGCATGCTCAGTCAGATGCTCTATTAGCGCCATAGTTTGAATGACAGATAAGTATCCCGATGACCCGCCATTTTCAGGTGTCACTTTTTCATATTGTTCATAATATTTGAGATGACGAAGAACTGTCGTTTCATGGATGCGCAGAGCTTGTGAAATCATGGAAGTACTCCAACCTTCAGATCCAAGAAGTACCGCTTTTATATGGTCACGCACTCGACCATCACGAGTTTTATCATGTTGGTTTTCAAGTTCGTGTTTCTGCTTTTGGGTTAGAGTTATTTCATAGTGTGTAGCATGATCCTGATTTTGTGGAAAATCAAGCACCTTCAATGATCACGGGTAGATATACAACGAAGTAACTTGGGTATATACAAACAGAAAAAAGCCCGAGCAGTTTAACCTATATAGTTTGCTACTCGGGCTTTTTTGCATACACGTTAACGTGATTAACTTTCAGCGACACCGTGCCATTGATAGTGATTGTTAGGCTTTTTACTTACGATACCTTCTTCCATAAACTGTTTGAAAATATCATCAACCTCATCGCTGCCAACCTTCAAGTGACGTGTCACAGCGCGTTTGGTACAGTTCACCTGGTTATTGCTAAGTGCTTCGATGGCCTGTTCATAAAGTGTTTTTGGTTTTTCTGGTTCTGCAGGCGTTACTGGCTCTTCATTCCCTTCCATTTGTATGGTGGATTCTGTTGCCTGTTGTTTATGCGTTAAAAACTCCGGCTCTTTGGGTTCACTATTATTTCTAAACGTGTCAATCGTAATGGGGTTTAAGCGACGGAACTGATTTCGAAAACGTAGCTCTTCACCGATAAGACCAACAAAGAAAGCAGCAAAAAAATCGAGTAATACCGATAGGAAAATCACCAAACCCAATTGAGCCGTTTGTGTTTGAACCTGCATCGACTTCGCTAAGCTGTCAATTAAGCCAATAACCGAACCTTGGTTTACAACGGGCAAGCTGTCACGTTCAGCCGCGAGTGTTTGTTGCTGCTTACGCAATTGTTCATTTTCTCGCTGAATACGTGCTACACCCATAGCGATACGCTCCATTTGGATGTACTTTTCAGCTGCCACATTATTGAGTTCAATTTGCTTATCAATTGCTTCAATTTGCATATTGAAGGTATTAACTCGGCTTTGCTGAACATTCACATGGCTTTGTGCTTGGTTGGTTGCGCTGTTAATTCCACCTACAGAGCCACCAATCGAGATAGCCGCGAGTACGGCGTAAAAAGTAAAGGCTGAAAATGCGCCAGTGTAGTTACGGCGTGCTCGGCGCTCGCCATATTCATACCAAGCAAAAAATTTACCTAGTTCAAAAATAACCGCAAGGCCGCCAAATAAAATCTGCATGACTGGATCTTCATCGATCGATAAGAACAGCAGAAGTGAAAAGATAATGGAAGCAAGAATAGAGGCGCCAGTAAAACTGTACACCGACCACATTGCAAATGTTCCCTTGGGGTAGCGAACTGGAAGATTGTCATTGTAAAGCATAAGTTATCATCTTTCGGTGGGTGGTAAACCCAGATAAGAGACGGCAATTAGCATACCGCGTTGGTTGCCCGCTCTATAAAAAAAGGTGGCTAAGCATACCTTATAATTACCGCTCAACCCTTATAAATTAAGGCATTTAGCACTTCCCCGCCGAAATTTTACACGGCGTTGTCACAACTGGAGAAATGTTGTTCAACTTACAATGTAACTACACAGTTAACGTGCTAGAACTTTGTACAATAGGACTGGTTAGATCTCGCTTTTGATAACGAATGTTGCAAATTTGTTGTTAGCGGTCTAGGTTAATTACTCTAAGGTAAACGGCTGTTTAATTTTTTTTAAAAATCAATGCACGTTCAAGGATGGCAGTATGAAAGCACTATTGGATGACTACCCTGTGATTACGACGATCCCTGTTGCGTGGGGAGAAATGGATGCACTTAATCATGTTAACAACGTAGTCTACTTTCGTTATTTTGAAACGGCACGATTGGAGTACTTCTCACATATTGGCCTAATGGAAGAGTTGGCCAAAACGCAGGTTGGCCCAGTATTAAGTGAGACTAGTTGTCGTTACAAGTTGCCCATCACATATCCTGATACACTGCTTGTCGGTAGCCGCGTTGTTGAAATAAAAGAAGATCGCATTGAAATGGAATACCTTATTGTGAGCAAAAAGTTAGGCAAAATTTCAACAATAGGTAAGGCAGAAGGTGTGATGTTCGATTTTAAGAACAATTGCAAAGCGGGGGTGAGTGAAACAGTTAAGCAGCGGATTATCGCGTTACAGCCAGAACTGGCGTTAGAATATAGGGTAGTGCAATAAATTAGTCATAAAATCTTATTATGATTAGTTACCCCTGAGACTGATGGCAGAACAGATGTGAGCAGCAATCAAAAGCATGATGCTATTCTGAGTAACCCTCAAGTATCCAATACGACAAAAATGTCTGGTATCTCAGCTGTGATTAGTGAGAAAACAACCCCGCTTTATTATACTGAGCGTGAGCGAGTAATGTATGAACGATTGGGGCAGGCATATGCTTGGTATCAGGTACTTAATGATGAAATACAGCCCATTGAGCAATCATTGTTGAGTGCACACTATGAAATTTGGCCTTCATTAACCAAATTTAAATTTAAACGTTATGCTGATCTCATTGTAAATGAAGCTCATGTGATGTTTGAAGTGGAGAGAATTCAAGCCAAATCACCTGCAACGAGCGAACAAAAGCAATACATCGAGCACCTGAACCAACAGCGCCGACAGCTTTACCCTGAATGGAATAGGGCCAAAAAAGCATTAGAATACATTGAGTCTGAAAAAGCGTACTTACGTGCATTTAGAGAGTTGACCTAAACCTGATAACGATTGTTATGGCTATACTTACTATCGTCAGGTGTTCTCTCAGACAAGTTGTTCAAGATAGAGGTAGGCCATGTTTATTGTTATACAGCACGACATTACCAACCCTGAATTGTTCTGGCAAAAAGCGGGTGGGGCGTTAACGCATCCGCCTTCTGGCATGCGTTTACATTCAACCTTTGTTGTTGAAAGGCATACACTTTGCCAAAGTATGTGGGAAGCTGAATCTATCGATGCCATTCGTGATTTTCTTGAACCTGAGTTGGGGGGAGCAAGTAACAGTACTTATTGCCAAGTTGATCCTGACAATGCGATTGGCTAAATATCAAAGTAGAATGATTAAAAAGGGCGGTTATATGCTCTTAACGAGTAAGAGCTTATTAACCACCCATTTTTAGGCTTTACGATTGAGGATTATCTTACTTACCTGCAATACTCAGCTTATTGAAACGTATAGTAGGGGCGTAAAAATCACGCTCATAATCATGCGTTAGCGTATTACCTACGGCATCAATCTCTTTGATCATTTGATAGAAGTTACCAGCTACCGTAATGCCTCGAACAGGTTGAATTCGTTTGCCATCGCGGCAAAGGAAGCCACTCGCACCAAATGAGAAATCACCACTTACCGCATCAGCACCAGAGTGTACGCCTTGCAGCTCAACTAACTCTAGGTACTCACCTGCAGTCGTTTCGGCTTCAGAACTTGTACCCGTTGCGATGACGGTATGACGTGAAGACACACCTAACCCGCCTTTTGCCGAGCGAGAACCGTTGGCTGTATTCTCAATACCAAAGAAGCTGGCGGTATGGCTGTTATGCAGCAAACTCTGTAATTGGCCTTCGCCAATTAAAATTGTGTCACATGTTGTAAAGCCTTCACTATCGAATGCTTTAATTGCTGAGCCACCTTCAATATACGCAATATCTGAAACAGTAAGCAGTGAACTTGCGACAGTTTGGTTTATAGAGTTACGCCATGGGTTGATACCTTTCATGGCAGACTGGCCAGATAAACACATCCCGAATGCACCAAAGAGATTACTTAAGCAACTCAGGTCGAAAATAACGCTGTAATTCCCTGTTTTAACCGGTGCGCCGTCAAGCAGTGCCTTAGCCATCTCATAGCCATGCTCAATACAGTAGCTTGGGTCTAGTTCATCAAAGCGGCGACCTGAAGACATGCCGCCATGCATGGCTTGCTTACCTTTTTGCTCATATAAGGTATACGCGTAGCAATAGCTTGAACGTTCTTGGTGATAGCAGCGAGTACCTTGTGTATTGGCTAAGATCACTTGGCTGTCTGATTCACCAAAACCATTATAAGGTGCAGATGTCGCATTAGGCTTAGCAACGACACCACTTTCGAGTGCCAAGGCCAGTGCGATTTTATCATCGACTGAGGCATTATCTTGTTGATAAATTTCTGGGTTGTTTGTCGTCAGTTGGCTATTTACGCAGCTGATGGTTTGATGCTCATCTTTTTTAGTGAACAGTGCATTTTGTAATGCCTGTTCAACCATCATATCAAGGCTTGCTGGCTCAATAGATTCAGAGTAGCTGGTGGCGACATGCTGATCTTTTATGATGCGTACGCCAATCACTTGACCTGACGTGACTTTGTATTCATCTAACTCGCCAGCATTTGCTTTGAGCGAGAAATTGTTACTGCCGCTGGCAATAACATCGGCTTCAGCGCCAGATGACATTACACGTTCAAGTACATGATCAATTGCACTTTGTAGTTGTTGTTGATCGGCCATTAGTTACCACCTCCCACAAGAATGTTATCGACTTTAAGCGCAGGTTGTCCCACCGTAGTAGGGACCGAGCCACTGACCGAGCCACACATACCGGCAGCCAGTTCGAAATCGCTGCCAACCATTGAAATCTCTTTGAGCACTTTAGGGCCTGTGCTGATCAGTGTTGCTGACTTGAGAGGTTTAGTGATTTTTCCATTTTCAACAAGGTAAGCTTCCTGCACTGCGAAATTAAACTCGCCCGTACCTGGCTGAACAGAGCCGCCACCCATTTTTTTCGCGTAGATACCACGTTCTACACCGCTGATCATCGCTTCAAGAGAGCTATCACCCGCTTCGATAAATGTGTTACGCATACGCGAGGTTGGTGCATATTTGTATGACTCACGACGGCCAGAACCTGTTGGCGCAAAACCTGTCTTTAATGAGCCCATATGGTCAACCATAAAACTAGTCAGCTTACCGTCTTTGATAAGTTGAGTTCGCTGGGTTTCCATGCCTTCATCATCAATATTGATAGAGCCCCATTCGTTGCTCATGGTGCCATCATCAACCGCATTAACGACAGGGTTGGCAATCATCTCGCCCATTTTGTCATGGAAGACAGATGCTTTTTTCGCGACAGATGTGGTCTCTAGTAAATGTCCACATGCTTCGTGGAAAATGACGCCGCCAAAGCCATTACCGATAATGACGGGCATTTCGCCAGAAGGGCAGTGCTCAGCATAGAGTTTGACCATGGCTTGTTTGGCCACTTTTTGACCTAGTTCTTGTGCATTGAGCTGTGAGTTGAACTCCCAACCGGTTAATGCGCCAGGCGCTTCAAAGCCAGTTGATTGCTCATTGCCATTTTGTGCAATTGCAGTTGCAGCAACACGGGTATAATGACGTGTATCGGCAATGTGCAAGCCCGTTGAATTGAAGATTTCAACTTGTTGTTCACGCTGGAGGATACGGCCAATAAACTGAGAGATCTTATCGTCTTCATGCCGCGCAGCATCATTGGTTTGACGTAAGAAGGCAATTTTAGCCTCTAAATTTGCACCTTGAGCCAAAGGCAGTTGGCATTGGTGTTTATTGGTATAACGGCTTAAATTCAGTGAACCGGCGGAAGCGATTTGATCACGTTTATCCTTTGCGGCAAGTAGGCTAGTCACGCGCTTTAATTCTTCTTCGTCGGTACTATTGGTATAACCATAAAGTACTTTATGCCCAAAGAAGAGTCGTACACCGATACCAAAGTCGATACCAGAGTTAACTTTATCAACATCACCTGAGATCAGCTCTACAGAGCTTGATTGATGATGTTCAACGAACAATTCGGCAAAATCCGCACCGAGAAAAAGTGCGTGATCGATAACCGTTTGTGCAGTAGCAGGGTTTAGCATAGTYGCTCCTTGCGTGATAGCAATTTGGTGCTGCGTGGGCATCACCAAAATGGTACGTCTGTCTTGTTTTCACAAAGGTATTCAGTGAAAACGTTGATCAGTTGTTATCGTTATACCAACTTAGGCAAACTTTCATCAAAAATTTGCCTACATTGGTTTAATTATTAGCAGGTTATAGCGATTTTTAAATATATAAACCGGCTTATTGAGTTATTTTTCACCCGCGAGAGAGCATAAAATCTCTTCGAGTTCATCCCAAGGTAGTCTGTCTTTATCGATAATTTCAATACGAGACTCAAAGCCTTCTAATGATAACTCGTTAACCGAAACGACTTGGTTAACCACGTTAAATGCAAAGCAGCCTTGCTCGGTATTAACAACGGCTTTAACGCGTTGAGCATTGATATTTGATAGCAGAGAAAACATCTTAGAAAAATCGAATTCTTGCTCAACCGCAAAGAACCAACCGCAGCTGTGATAGCCCTGACCGCTATTTTCTTTACGAATAAATAACTGCCCAGGTGCTAACTCGAACCCCGGTAGTGGGGCAACATCGTCACCGTGATGATGGTGGTGACTATGTTCCGCTTCACGTTCAATACGCTCTAGGTCGAGTAAATCAAGCGCAAGCTCACCTTGAGTTACTTTAGCAATGGCGGCTTTTTTGGGCTCCGCTTGATTGACATATGCGTCGAAGGCAAGCAAATCGTAGTCGGTACATTCATCGATTTTATTGGCAACGACAATATCAGCCAACGCGATTTGATCTTGGAAGTTATGGTTATCAGTGTATAGCGGATCAGACACATGGCGAGGGTCAACCAAGGTGATAGTCGCTTTTAAATCAATGTAATCGCTGTATGTATCAGAGATCATCTTGTTGATCATTTCTTTTGGGTGGCCTAAGCCTGTTGGCTCTAGAATTAAGCGATCTGGTTTTTGAGCAAGAAGAGCATTGATGCCGACCGACATGGGTAAACCAGCCACGCAGCACATACAGCCACCTGGTACTTCTTTAACGATCGCGCCTTGTTGGTCCAAAATTGCACCATCGACGCCGACGTTACCGAACTCATTAATTAGAATGGCCCATTTTTCATTTTCAGGCTTACGCGCCAATAGTGACAAAATAGAGGTTGTTTTACCTGCGCCAAGAAAGCCGGTAATGATATTTGTTGGAATGCGCTTCATACTCAGTGTCACTCTCCTTTTTGGTGGCATTATCATATCACTCAATTGATGATATCTTGGTAAATTAGTCGAAATTGAGTGTTGTTACTGGCTTATTGCTTGAGTTCTGGCCGGTTTTTAAACGCTTCTAATGCTTGTGGATTAGCAAGCGCGCTGACATTTTTAACTGGTAAATTGTGGACAATATTTTTAACCGCAAGTTCAACCAACTTGCCTGACTTTGTTCGCGGAATATCACTTACCTCAAGAATGATTTCAGGCACATGTTTTGGTGAGCATTGTGTTTTTATGGCCTGTTTTATGTTTGAAATAAGTACGTCATCAAGTTTCGCAGTGTCGACTAATTGTACAAAGAGTACAATGCGGCTATCACTCCCGACATTTTGGCTGATCACCAATGAGTCGACAATCTCGTCCATGGGATTAACTTGGCGGTATATTTCAGCGGTACCGATACGGATCCCCCCTGGATTTAATACAGCGTCTGAACGGCCGAAAAATATCATCCCACCGGTCGAGGCCAACTCAACAAAATCACCGTGATGCCATACGTTAGAGTAGGTATTCCAATAGGCATCATGATATCGGCTTCCGTCGTCATCGTTCCAAAAACCACAGGGCTGGTTGGGAAAGCTGTTGCAACACACCAGTTCACCTTGCTGGTCAATAATGGGCTCACCATGGTGGTTAAATACTCGGACATCCATACCTAATGCTCGGCCTTGGCATTCACCGCGAAGTACAGGGCTTATAGAGTTACCTATGGCAAAACACCCGCAAATATCGGTTCCTCCCGATATCGAGGCAAGTTGAATATCATTATTGATGTGTTGATAGACAAAATCGAATTGCTCAGGAGCAAGAACTGAACCCGTTGAAAATAGGGTTCTTAGAGATTTTAATGGGTAGCTTTCTTTGGGAGAGTAATGCTGCTTTTGGAGCGCTTCAAGATATTTAGCGGAAGTACCAAAATGCGTTATTTCTTCCTGCTCAGCCATATCCCAGAGTACGTTTCCTGAAGGGTAGAACGGCGAACCATCATATATTACCAACGAAGCCCCTGATGCAAGTGCACTCACCATCCAGTTCCACATCATCCAGCCACACGTTGTGAAGTAAAATACCTTGTCACGAGGTTTTATATCACATTGTAATTGATGCTCTTTTAGGTGGTTGAGAAGTGTGCCGCCAACGCTGTGGGTGATGCATTTAGGTTGGCCTGTAGTGCCTGATGAGTACAAAATATAGAGCGGATGATTAAAAGGGACAGGTTGAAAGGTGATTTCATTTGGTTCGAATGTTTCGAGGATTGAATCCCAGTGAGTGACCGCTATCGTTTCAATTGAAAGAGACAATGGCTCGTGTTCACTCTCAATATAGGGAATAACAATGACGCATTCTAAGCTTGGTAAATTCGACACAACTTGGTCAACTTTATCGTTGTAGCAAATTGACTTACCATTATAAAAATAGCCATCTGCACTGAATAAGACTTTAGGTTTTGTTTGATTAAACCGCTCAATGACACTTTCGGACCCAAAGTCGGGTGAGGTTGATGTCCAGATAGCCCCTAATGACGTCGTTGCGAGCATTGCAACGATGGTTTGCGGCAGGTTGGGTAGGTAACCTGCTACAACGTCTCCCTTCGACACACCGTAACTTTTTAGGAAGGCTGCGACTTGTGAAGTCTGACGATATAATTGTTGCCAGCTTAGGTGCTGCTTTCTCGTGAGCTCGCCTTCGCTATGAAAAATGATGGCATCAGCCGCGGCATGTGTATGCCAATTATTTAGCAAATTCTCAGCATAATTAAGTGTAGAGAGTGGAAACCATTGAGTTTCCTTCGGCTGGTTCGTTGAATGAGGAGGGCAAAAAGTAATAGGTGGTAGCTTATCGCCGACTACGCCACAGAATTGCCATACCATTTCCCAAAAGTGCTCGTTATTATCAACACTCCATCGGTGTAGCTGGTTGTAATCATGAAACAACACATCTTGCTGCTCACTTAACTCAACCATGAATTGATATAATTTACTTTTTTGCAGCCTATCTTTACCTGGCATCCATAACATTGTCGGTTCAGTGTGAGTGCTATGTACTTGTTGTGTTCGCATAACCTCTTCCTTAACTATTTAGCGGCTTCATGTGTTGAATGCACGATTGATAGCGTTTCGTCATTATTGTTGATTTATATTGTTGGTTTATATTGATTGATTATCGGGATGGGCTTGAATAAATGGGGTTAATGCAAGACACCGTCTTTCAATATTAAGTAGTTCAGGGTAGGGGCTAGTATCAAAACCAAATCGTTTGGCATTATAGAGCTGTGGAATTAGGCATAAATCAGCCATTGTTGGTTGTTCACTACAACAAAAAGAAGTGTTCTGGTGGGAAATTAGTCGTTCAAGTGTTTGGAATCCACGGCTTAACCAATGGTGATACCACACCATTTTTTCATTCTGATTAACACCTAGCTCGGTATTGAGATAGTTCAATATTCTTAAGTTATTTAAAGGGTGGATATCACATGCAATGGCGAGTGATATTTCACGACATCGTGCTTTTTCTAGGGGGAGCGCTGGCAGTAAAGGTGGTTCAGGGTAGCATTCGTCAAGGTACTCAATAATCGCAATTGATTGACCTAGTACGCTGGTATCTCCCGTGCTTTCAAGCTGTAAGCCAGGCACTAACGCATGCGGGTTCATTGAGGTATAGCTGCCGCTATTCTGTTCATTGTCTATTAATGATATGGGTAACTGTTCATAAGCCAATTGCTTTATGTTTAACGCGATGCGAACTCGGTAAGCTGCTGATGAACGGTAATAGTCGTAAAGCTTCATCATTTGATCCTTTATACCCCGAATGAATAAAGCCAACTAATGTGGCTTGTGGTGATTAAGGTCGCCATCTCGGTATTTATGTTGATATTTAACGACTTTTTGTTCGATAGCCCCGAATATTGACACATTGTTGTTATCGAACATTTCTATACGTACCGTATCACCAAATTGCAGAAATGGTGTTTTAGCTTCGCCAGACTCAAGGACTTCTAACATGCGCTTTTCTGCAATACAGCAAGAGCCACTACTTCTGTCTTTGTTCGATACAGTGCCAGAACCAATAATCGTACCTGCCGCGAGATGACGACTTTTAGCGACATGCTGTACCAGTTCAGAGAAGTTAAATGTCATATCTACCCCAGCGTGAGGCTGGCCAAAGAGACTATTGTTTAAATGTACGTGTAAACGGTGGTGAAGCTTAAAATCATGCCAACTATCACCTAACTCATCGGGTGTAACCGCTACGGGTGAAAATGAGGATGAAGGTTTAGATTGGAAAAACCCAAACCCTTTGCCAAGTTCATTAGGAATAAGGTTTCTCAGTGATACATCGTTTACCAGCATGAGTAACTTGATGTGGCCATGTACTTCTTCTGTCCGTGTTCCCATTGGTACATCATCAGTGATAATGGCTATTTCACCTTCAAAATCAATGCCCCAGCTTTCATCTTCAATACTGATATCTTGATTTGGCGCTAGAAAACCATCTGACATACCTTGATACATCAGCGGGTCGCTCCAAAAGCTTTCAGGCATTTCTGCCCCTCTTGCTTTTCTTACTAATTCGACGTGATTGACATAAGCACTGCCGTCAGCCCATTGATAAGCACGAGGCAACGGGGAGGCACAAAACATCGGGTTGAAAGTGAAACTATTGGATATATCACCGTTATTAAGGTTGTGGTAAATATGTTGAAGGTCGGCTTCGACTTGATCCCAATTATCTAAGGCAAATTGTAATGTGGGCGCAATATCGTGAGCATGAACAGCTACCTTTAAGTCACGTGACACCACAATGAGTTGACCATCACGGCCATGATTAAGAGATGCGAGTTTCACGTTTGGCTCCTTGTTTACAATGTAAATTGACGGCCTTTAGACCGAACAATTATTTATTCTCTTGCCATGAGTAAACATAGTCGGTGTTTTCTGCCCCTTCCGGTAGTTCTGCAATTTCAAGTGGGTAGCGAGCATCGATCATGACAGCAACTTCATCGGTGTCTTTTTTCGGTTGTGACTGGCTTGCTGCAAGTGCTTTGGGGTGAGGCCCGTGAGAAAATCCGCATGGGTGATGGGTAATCATTCCAGCTTCAATATTATCGCGGCTGAAAAAATTACCGCGGTGATAAAATAGCACTTCATCATAATCATCATTGTTATGAAAAAATGGGACTTTTAATGCGTCAGGATCTGTCTCTATTGGCCTAGGTACAAAAGTACATATTACAAATGCGTCGGCGACAAATGTGGTGTGAGCGGATGGCGGCAAATGGTAGCGATGGCTCATTAGGGGGCGAATATCACGCCAATTTAGTTTGAATGCGGTTAGGTTGCCTTTCCAACCCTGCGCATCAAGTGGATTAAAAGGGTAAGTAATCGTATTCAGGCTATTCCTGGCTTTTAAGTGTACCTGCCAATGTTGATAGCCCTCTTCGGTTTTAACTTGATGATAGGACTGCTGCTCAAGAAATTGATCATTAATTTTCGCGTATTCAAGTACCGCTGGATCATAAATAGCGTGTTGACCGACTAACCCTCTATCAGCCATTTGAAAACCACTATTGGTTGCTTCAATCAGTAGTAGAGTCGTCGATGTATGCGGGGTAATTCGCCAGCTAGTTGCTCTGGGTAAGACAATATAATCGCCGTCTTTATAGCTAAGGTGCCCATAGTCACAGTACAGATCACCGCAACCATGATGGACGAAAAGCACTTCATCGCCATCACCGTTGCGCACAAGGTGATCCATTGCGGTATTGGTTTGCCATACGCGCAGTTTAAGGTTGTTGTTAAACAATAAGAGAGGGGCACTCCAAGGTGACCTTGTCGATGCATTTATCGCGTTGGTGTCTATGGCGCGAGGTCGTAACGTACCTTCCCATTCAATCCAACCTGTAGGGGGGTGGGCATGATACATGTGGCTTGCTGGACCAAAAAAGCCTTCTTTTCCACACTCTCTTTCATATGTACCTTCCGGAAGGTCGCAATGCGCTTGTTTAGAGGCTTTTCCTTCCGTGATAGGAAATTGAAACCATTGCCGCATAAGCACTCCTGTTTTTAACGCTAGTTAACAGCGATGTTGCATTGAAAAATGAAGAGTAAGAAACGCTTCAAGTGTGGATTCTACTTTGCTGTGGAATGTTTTAACTCTGGCTTAACAAGCGTGATCAAGCAACTTTTTGCCTTGATGAAAAAGGGCTTGGTATGTCTTGAGCACTTTACATGTTGTTGTAATAACACAAAGTGCTGGGATGAATGAAAGCCGAATGAGTAAGGTGAATAAACATTTAAATGTAAATTTATTGTTACGCTGGGCGGGGCTAAATTATCTAGTCACGAAGGCGGTGAGTTGAGTTAGGCATCTACCCTTAAATAAGAAAATATTGAAATGAACACTTTTTGAATTTGTGCCACGGAGAGGCGGTGACGGTAAATCGGTGATTAATTATGGGTAGTGCGACTAAATACACATCAAAAAAACTAGGCAATGACGGCCACGTTGATTGGAATGAGTCAGAAAACCGCGTCTGGCAAGATTTGGTCACGCGGCAATTAAGTTGTTTAGAAGGTCGGGCGTGCAATGAATACTTGTACGGTTTGACGCTACTGAACTTACCAAAAGAGCATGTACCGCAACTAGCGGAAGTTAATCGTGTACTCGGCAGCACAACAGGTTGGGAGTGTACTGCAGTGCCAGCGTTGATTAATTTCGATCGTTTTTTTTCATTGCTGGCAAATAAACAATTTCCTGTTGCAACGTTTATACGACGCCGAGAAGAGTTTGATTATTTACAAGAGCCCGATTTCTTCCATGAGATATTCGGTCACTGTGCAATGTTAACCAATCCTGCATTTGCAGAGTTCACTCATGCGTATGGAAAGCTAGGGCTGGCAGCAACACCTGAAGATCGGGTGTATTTAGCTCGGCTATATTGGTTTACCGTTGAGTTTGGTTTATTACGCCAGCAGGGTGAAATACGCATTTATGGTGGTGGAATATTATCATCCCCTGGTGAAACGCATTATGCACTTACAGGCGGTCAGCAAGCACGTATGAGTGCTCAAGAACACCCAAGGTACGCTAAGTTTGATCCTGTTGAGATCATGCGAACCCCATACCGTATCGACATTATGCAGCCAATCTATTTTATATTGGATGATATACAGCAGCTTTATGAGCTCGCACAGCAAGATATTATGAAATATGTAAATGAGGCTCGAAAAAAGGGAATGCATTCGCCTATCTTTAAGTATGCCGTTTAAATTGTTGCTTAATGCATTATTTCAATAATCTTAATAATCAGAAGAGTAGGATAATAGCCAATGGCAGATTTACATGAATTAAAGTGCGAGGCTTGCCAAGCAGGAGCACCAAAAGTAGCAGAGGAAGATGTCAAAGAGCTTTTAACTCAAGTGCCTGAATGGGGTGTAATAGACGTTGGTGGCACTATGCAGTTAGAGCGTATCTTTAGCTTTAAAAATTTCAAACATGCATGGGTATTTACTGATCGCGTTGCCGAGTTGGCTGAACAAGAGTTTCATCATCCAGAGATTACGTTAGAGTGGGGGAAGGTAACCGTTCGATGGTGGAGCCATTCTGCTAAAGGTTTGCATAAAAACGACTTCATTTGCGCCGCTAAAACAGATCAATTGTATTAATATTCACCCGTAAATCCATTAGCCCTACGTTTAGCCTAATTGATTGGTAAAAAACGGTTATTTATACAGAGTGATTATATTCAGGGCACTTTAAGACAAATCCTTCCTATACTTGAACCAAGGTGAGTTTTTTGGAAAGGAAATGTCTAAATCACTGTCATTACAAACGCTTGTTAGTTGTGAAGAATGTGGGCTTGTTGTTGAGCTGCCATCATTAGATGATGGCGAGAAAGCATCATGTCCACGCTGCCACCATACTTTAGCTAAACGTGTGGCACAGCCATTTCAGCGGCCTCTTTCTTATGGGGTTGCGAGTTTAGTGATGCTCGTCGCTAGCGTCAGTTTTCCTTTTATGTCGTTCAGCGTACAAGGCATTAGCCAAGAAATTACGTTAATGCATTCTGCCAAAATGTTGAGTGAGTACGAAAACAGTTTATTGGCACTGCTGCTATTGGCCACCGTTGTGGTATTGCCTGCTATGTACCTTAGCGTCTTATTGTATCTGTATGTTCGAGCAGGCCGAATTGTCTCAGGCAGTAATAAACAAATTACCGGCATGGAAAAGCGATTATGCAGGGCGATGATACGCATTGAACCATGGTTAATGGTGGATGTGTTTTTGATTGGTGTATTAGTTAGCCTGATCAAAATAGCGGCCTTGGCTGATGTTGGTTTAGGGATGTCATTTTGGGCTTTTTGTATTTACACCATACTGGTTGTTAAATGCGTTTCAATGGTTGACCGAACTTGGTTGTGGATGCAGTTCCTGCCGCTTGTACCGATAAAAGGCATTATGGCAGGCGATAGCCATCATTCAAACAACCATACTAATTGCCATGTTTGCGCACAAATAAATCCGATATCTATCAATCATAAGGATGCTGTTTGTTTCCGTTGTCATGGTTCGTTGCACCCTTATAACCCGACACAAATGTTGCAGCGTTCTTGGGCATTATTAATTGCAGCGGCTGTGTTTTTTATACCAGCAAACCTTTATCCAATGATGTATACGGTAAGTCTTGGTAATACTGAAGGCTCTACTATTTTAGGTGGGGTCGTGTTGCTGTGGCAATTGAAGTCATACCCCATTGCTGCGGTCATTTTTCTTGCCAGTATCGTGATTCCATTAGCCAAGATGTTTGCTTTAACGTGGCTATATTTTCATGCCCATCGGAATAATTCTGAAGGTGAGCGGAAAGCTATTCAGCAATTAAAGCTTTATCGAATGACTGAGCTAATTGGCCGTTGGTCAATGATTGACATATTCGTTGTTGCCATATTAGTTGCTCTTGTTCAACTGCAAAACTTAATGGCCATTTTCCCCGGCCCTGCCGCACTTTCGTTTGCTTGTGTTGTTTTGCTAACTATGTTGTCGGCGATGACATTTGATCCTCGTATATTTTGGACACAAGGCGCTGAAAATAAGCCAGCGGAAAAAACAGAGATAATGACCAATAACAACAATGAGAACAATGCTCATGAATGAACAACAATCGCCTAAGGCGAGTAAAGAAGCAGTGAAGCAAGTTTCTTCGATATGGCTTGTGCCACTTGTCGCTATTGGAATTGGGATATGGATGTTTTATCAATTTATCACTAGCCAAGGGCCTGAAATCACATTAACGATGGATACTGCCGAAGGTATAGAGGTCGGGAAAACAGAAATAAGAGCGTTGAATGTAAAAGTGGGAGTCGTTAAAAATGTCACACTGAATGATGATTACAGTGCTATTCAGGTGGTTGTTCAGATGGATAAAAATGCAGCCAGAATGTTGAAAGACGACACACTATTCTGGGTGGTTAAACCACGAATAGGGAAAGAAGGTGTATCGGGCTTAGAAACCTTACTTTCTGGTGCATATATCCAGTTAAGGCCGGGACGAAATGGAAAAGAGCAGCGAGACTTTACGGTTTTGGAAATCCCTCCAGTCGCGCCACCAGATGCTAAAGGGATACGGATTATTTTAACTCACAATGAAGCCGGAAAGCTGGGCGTTGGTGACCCAGTTTTATATGAAGGATTTACAGTTGGACGAGTTGAAAAAGCAACATTTGACCCTGACACAAAGAAAGCTCACTACCAGCTATTTATTTTTGAACCTTATAACGGTTTGATTCGTAAAAGAAGTCGCTTTTGGTTAACGTCAGGGATTGATCTTAATATGTCGGCTGAAGGGTTTAACTTAAAAATCGGCTCGATAGAATCGCTTATTACTGGAGGGGTCAGTTTTCGAGTTCCGAAAGAAAGAGATCCCGGAGCCCTCATTACTGCTGAGCTTTCAAAATTTCGACTTTATAACAACCTAAAACAAGTTAAAGAACGCTTTTTCGATGAATATTTAGAATATGTCATGTTTTTTGATGAGTCGGTGAGGGGGTTAAATGAAGGTGCACCAATCGAATACCGCGGTATAAGAGTGGGCACAGTACAGAAAGTGCCTCTTAGCTTATCAACGATGGATAAAGGCTTCACGAATAAACAAATACCAGTATTAGTGCGTATCGAACTTGGGCGTGTACTTCAACACATCAATTATGGCTCGTTGGATGAATTGAAGTTAAACCTAGAAAAAGAGTTTCATAGCGGTTTAAGGGCATCTTTAAAAACCGGCAATATACTGACGGGGGCGTTACTTATTGACTTAGAACAATATCCCGATGAGAAACGGCCAGATACAAGGCAATATAGCGGTTATGATTTATTCCCAACAAAAGCGGGTGGCTTTGCTCAAATACAGAAGCAAATTATGGCGATTTTGAATAAAGTAAACGAGCTACCGGTTGAAGACACATTAAAGAGTTTAAATGCGACATTAAGCACCTCTCAGAAAAGCTTGGCAGCGGCGGAAGGCGTCGCAAAAGAACTCACAGGTTTACTAGCGCAAAAAGATACTCAAGCAATACCGGGCGAGATTCGTCTTAGTCTAGAGCAAATTCAGCAAACGTTGAATGGCTTTGGCCCTGATGCTCAGCCTTATCAAAATTTGGAGCAAGCTTTAGCCCAGTTTGAACATGTAATGGCAGAACTTCAACCAGTGTTAAGGCAGTTAAATGAAAAGCCTAACTCGCTCATATTTTCCAGTGAGAAAACACCCGATCCGATACCTGCTGGGGGAGTGCAATAATGTCACGGTTTATCTTTATATTCATACTTGCTTTAGCTGGGTGTAGCTCATCAGAGCCGATGGTTAAAACCTACCTTCTCCCAAGCCATGACAACGATCAGTTTATGACGTATGCCAACAAATCTCAGCCGTTAGTCATCGTCAGGCCGGTAGAGGTGAGTGCACATTTGAATAGTACGAGCCTTGTTTATCAAGTGAGTGATACCGAGATCGTTCAGGCTCAGCAAAATCTTTGGGCTGAAAATCTGACGTTACAGTTAACTCGGTTGATTACGACGGATCTTAGGCAAAAGCAATCACGCTATTGGTTTGATGAACTAACCCCAGCCGTTGGGTCTGTAGGTTTACCTAAGCTACAGGTTAAATTCACCGAATTTAACGGACACTTTTCAGGGCTTGCCAAGCTCAAAGGGCAATGGCTAGTGATTAATCAAGCTGGCGATGTGATTTCTCGGCAGCCATTCTTTATTCAAGTTCCACTCGAAGAAGCTGGATACAATGCGCAAGTCAAAGCGCTTTCAGTTGGAGTGGATAGATTAACAAAGCAAATTAGTCAGAATATCGGGCAGGTGTCCTTTTAACTTTATTTCAAACAGTGCTCGTAACACAATTAGCCTCTTTATTTATCGAAGTTTACGATTTTCACTTTCCTCTCTTACACCTCTAGTGGGGGTAAGAGAGGAAACCTAATGCTAACGTTGTCCGTGTTTGTAATAGCCATTGATCCAACATTCAGGCAATTCTTCGCCAGAAGGGAAGGCTAATTGTTGTTTGTCTATATTCACCGGGTCAGCTAAATCTTCCCCTGATTGATACTGCACGGTGACATGTTGAGAAAAGGGATTAATCAACGAAGACATGTCAACGACGTCAACTAAATCACCCGTTCGAGATTCTTTCAAAAACATTGCTTTTATCTCCTAGTGAGAAACATAAACATAAAAGGACGTTATTGTGAGAATGCAAAGCAGCTCTTATCAATAACTGCACCTATCTGTTTTGGTTTAAGTATGGCTGATTTTTCCTTAATTGGATGCTTGTGCTTATCATGTGAAACCGGTCGCTAAGTGATCTGTGGCATTTTGTTAAGGTCAATACTTGAGAAGAAAATTGCCTTGGAGTCGCTGATGTTTAAGGCTTATTTAAGGCTGGTATTGATGACGATTTTTTTTAATAGGAATTAGAATGGCAGAGTATTACTGGGGAATCGATCTTGGCGGTACAAAAATTGAATGTGCAGTATTGTCATATAAAGATGATAAATGTGTGCTTAGAGAGCGCATTGCCACAGAAGGTGAACAAGGCTATCAGCATGTACTTGGTCAGATAAAAACGTTAGTCGGGCGTTGTACGGCGCTAATTGGCGAACAACCTTGTGCGATAGGATTCGGGACGCCCGGAACATTAGACCCATCAGCACAAGTTATGAAAAACTGTAATTCAACACACCTAAATGGCCAGCCATTACACCACGATCTTGAAGCCTTATTAGGGGTAACAGTACGTTTAGCCAATGATGCTAACTGTTTTGCTTTGGCTGAAACTCATCTAGGTGCCGTTAAACAAAGTGAAATCCAAGCTGAAACAGTATTTGGTATTATCATGGGAACTGGTGTAGGGGCGGGCATTGTAGTGAATGGGCATATTCTGTATGGCTGTCACGGTATTGCTGGTGAGTGGGGACATAATTTGCTTGAATCCGGTGGTAAGGATTGTTACTGCGGAAAATCAGGCTGTGTTGAAACAGTATTATCAGGTAAGGCGCTTGAACGTTATTACACGTCGCAAACTGGAGATACATTGTCGTTACCTGAAATCGTAGTGCTATCTCAACAGGGTAACGTCAATGCATTGCAAACACTTGAAAGGCTCTATGCTAATTTTGGTATTGCAGTCGCCTCAATCATCAATGTGTTAGACCCTGATGTTATCGTCATCGGTGGTGGGGTTGGTAACATTGGTGGGATATATACCGAAGGTAAGAAAGCAATTTTGCCCCATTTATTTAATCCAGAAGTGAAGACTAAAATAATGAAACCGTTGCTTGGGGATAGTGCAGGCGTGTTTGGCGCAGCGATGCTTGTGAAGTGACATGAAGCTGTAATAGAAAGCACTTAGCACAGCCTGCTAAGTGCCTTAGAGTAGTCGCTAGAACACAAAGTTAAGCATTAACGTAAACACATTGGCGTCTTTATCTTCACCTGTCACTTTAGATGGGAAAATAAACTGGCCAGTGTCAAAGTCATCATAATCACCTTGTCTCATGTAGATACCTTGCCACTCTGCGTTTACAGAAATTGAATAGGTGAGGTCATAACGAACACCTGCGGTAAGGCTGTTTGTTTTACGACGCTGGTGACTTTCACCATAAACAAGATACGGCGTAAATTTATCTAAATGATAAGCACCGCTGACGTACCAGTTGGTTTGAACTTTGTCAGCTTGAACTTCAGCCATGAACTGCCAGTTATCAAGTGAATATTCACCACCTAATGTATAAAGGTTGAGGGTTTCTTCTTTAGGCGAGGGTACTATCGAGTATTTTGTATTCATATAGCCAAAATGAACACGGTAGTTAAATCCGCTGACTTCAGCGGCAAGACCTGCCATATGCTTAGTGTCAAAAGTCAGTGTAGTAGAGCCAAGGTCGACTTTATTGTCTCTTTCAAAACCATAATAAGGCGATAAAGTGAGTACTGCTTCGTCATTGAGCTCATAACGCCATGAGGCTGATAGGCCGTCGAAATAAGTAAACCCGAGAATACTATCGTAGACTTCTTGCGGTGGTCTAGCCCAAGGGTAGGCTTGACCAACATAGTAATATTCTGAAATTAAAAATAAGGGGATGCGTAATCGGCCACCGTTAAAGGTGAGGTCGTTATATTCATATGATACATAAGCCCACTCAAGCTCGGGGTCAGACCAATCATCTTGTGGACGTTTAACGACTTGTACCGATGCATGTAGTTCGTCAGTGACATGTAAATCGGCTTGGAGACCAAAGGTGGTATCACAGTCATAACAGGTATCGTCAGTTATTTCACGATTGACAAAGAGAGGGACTGAATTGTCTGATTTCGTGATTGATGTTGAACCAAAACCACTAACTGACAGGTTATCCGTAACATTTATCGCCGCTAGGCTTGTTATAGGAGAAACAAGCAGAGGCAACGAAAAGAGAAGACGTTTTTTCATTTTACTCTCCTTGTAAAACGGTAATTAGAATATTCGCATTTTCTGGCACAGCATTAACTGGTGCGTAGGCAATGCCATTTGGATTATTATTTAACCACTCTAAAATTTCTTTAATGTCATCGCTGCTCAACTCTTCCGGTGGTGTTCCCTTCCCAGAAAATGACTGGCTAGCCCAATACCCATTCATTTGAGATATCGATTTACCTAATAACATATTATAAAAATCTTCACGGAGAATAGAGCTTTCTGGTAAATCAACTAAGATGATCTTTATACTGCCATTTAATTTTTTTGTTTTTCCTTTATACAACATCCTTGTTTTACTCTTGCTCAACGCTGGGATGTCTTTATTCATAGAAAACACGGCAAACTCAACCTCATTACCTTCAGATGCATAAGATGAAAAACTTATTACTGATAGGTAAGTAAATAGAAGGAGCCTGATAAAATTTGATTTAAAATTCAATCCATTGTTCATTAATTTAAATTCCATCATTACTTATTAATCCTGCTATAAATAATAGTAGACATTGTTGTGACTACAAATAGACATTTAAAGGTTTTTTTCAAGGAGTGATAAATGAGCCTGTTAAATCGGTTTTCTATAAAATCAAGGCTGCTTTTTTTAATAATCATACCGCTGGCACTTTCAAGTACACTTGCCTTTGTTGAGGTTAAGTCGTTGTTTCATAAGGTTGAAAGCCTAAATTACCTTAATGCTAGAATACAATTATTAGAAGCGAATTCAAATTTTGGGACATTGGTCCACAAGTTAAGAACAAATAAGCTGTATGAAAATGAATCAGAGTTAACAACAGATGAATTAACAAGATCTATCTCTCAAATTACAACTGCAATACCGAGTGCCTTTACAGTCGAGTCGAGTTCTGATCTTATTTCTATTTCCGAAGAGATGGAGGAGTTAGCATCAGATTATGATGGTGTTGGGCAGGAAGATATTAATGATTGGTCGGATTGGGCGTATGACTTATCAGTACAAAGTATGGTTAATTTGGAAAAAAGTAGCCTGATTTTGAATGATGTGAATATAGAGCAGAAATTATCGGTTCTTTATCAACTTCAATGGTTACAACTGTGGGCACAACAAGAGAATTGGTATATTCATTTAATTAGCTATAACCCTTCAAATAGCAATGACTTTAAGGAGCAGCTTGATACCATCATCGAACGACAGCAATTGATTATTGATAGATACCTTACAATTAATGCCACCACTCAGCAGATAGAGCTACTGAGTAAAACCTTTGCAAATCCCGTTTTCTCTGAAAGTTACCGTTTACGAACGGATATCATGTCAGATGCATTCGCTGGTATTCAATCAATGGATAGTTTTAAGGCGATTGATGAACGATTTAATCTGATCAAATTCGTTGTCTATCAAATAAGCAATGAACTTAGAGCTGATATCGATCAGTCAATTAATGAAGCTAAACAATTAATGCTACTGTACTTGGTGGCTATTGTTTTATCACTTACGATACTCGTTATCTTGGGTGCAAACTTAATTAAGCGGATAGGCTCTTACTTGCACCGCGTACTAAAAGCCATGTCAACCGTTAAAGACCGTTCTGGTGAAGAGGCAAAAGTAAAAGTTGATGGTAATGATGAATTTACGGTTTTCAGTAAGAAGCTAAATGCGCTGATTGAGGAGCGAACGCATAATCAAGTTAACCTTGTAAAAGCGAAAGATGAAGCAGAAAAAGCAAATGTGGCAAAAAGCTCATTTTTAGCCAATATGTCTCATGAAATCAGGACACCTTTAAACGGAATTATTGGTATGTCTTCGATTCTCTCCGATACAGATTTAAATCCATCACAATCAGAATATTTACAAACCATAGAAACGTCCTCGCAAACGTTATTGCTATTGATTAATGATATTTTAGATTTATCTAAAATTGAATCTGGCAACCTTATCCTTGCTCCCAATGATTGCCGTGTCAGTGAAGTTGTTTATGACACGATGTCAATTGTGATCGCTAAAGCGGCTAATACCGGGCTGGATTTAATTGTTAGTATTTCACCAGAGGTTCCCTCTGTAGCAATGATTGACGAACACAGGTTACGTCAAGTGCTGATGAATTTAATGTCTAACTCCGTTAAATTTACCACAAGCGGATCAGTCACGTTAAAAATTGACGCTGAATTGAAGGAAAATAATAAAGCTGCATTAACGTTCTCTATCATAGATACAGGCATTGGTATTGCTAAAGATAAACAAGCACAAGTATTTGCACCGTTTACGCAAGAAGATGGTTCAATCACTCGCCAGTTTGGTGGTACGGGGCTAGGGTTGGCGATATGCCGTCAGCTTGTAGAATTGATGGGGGGGGATATAGCACTTGAGTCTGAAAAAGGAAAAGGAAGTAATTTCTTCTTCACTTTAGAGGTTGATATTGTTACTCAAGAACCGAAACTGCTCCCTGAAATCAATCAACGTAAAGTATTAATGATTAGTCGTGAGCAGAAGCAGCTTGAACGATTGAAAGCTGAAAGTGAGCTTAATGGACTTGTTGTTGAAACGTGTAATGAAGTTGATGAAATAAAAAATGCAACTCAACCAATTGATGTAGTGATGTATTGCCAAGAGTCACTGTTTTTATCTACGAAAGAACTAGGTGATATAAAGGGGCTGTTACCTAATACACCGTTAGTCTTGTGCTGTAGTCATTTGGATGAACAGCATGATTTTGGACATACTGTTGAAGGTATTGTGACCACACCACTATTGGGCAGTCGTTTTACCAAGACAATTAAATCTGTCATCACATCAAAGGGTTCTAATCGCACGCAATTTAATGAGCAACTTGATGAATCAAATAGTATTGTGAAAAGCAATCATAAAATTTTGATTGTTGAAGATAACCTAGTCAATCAAAAAGTCGCTTCTCTATTCTTGAAAAAAGCAGGCTATGAGTTTGACGTCGCAAATAATGGCCAAGAAGCGGTCGATTTTATTCGCTTAGGTAAACAATATAATGCGGTGTTAATGGACTGTATGATGCCGATTATGGATGGCTTTACTGCGACGGAAGCAATCAGAGCATGGGAAACGGAACAAGAGAGCACGCGTATGCCGATTATTGCATTGACTGCGAGTGTGTTGGATGACGATATTAGCAAATGCTTTGATGCGGGTATGGACGATTACGTTGCGAAGCCATTCAAGAAGGACGTGTTACTCGAAAAATTAGAAGTGGCTGTTTCTGTTGCGTAGTACTCGTTTTTCAAAGGCGTTCTTGTTCTGGAGAACCAAGAAGGGTTAATTTTTATCTATTTACATAGATAGCGGATAAAAAAGTGAGGCTATTGAGCCTCACTTTTTAAATTTATACTTAACTAGCCACAATCCTTGGCTTAGTACGTGCGCTTACTAGTAGCATGTAAATTGCCGTTGCTAAAAATAAGCTAAAGAAGAACCCCATTAACCCCATATCGCCTTTCATAAATTCATTGGCAATAATTGGTCCAGTCGCAGAGCCAACGCTGTAACTAAATAGCATCACTTGAGTTGCTGAAACAATAGCTGAAGAAGCTAAGCCATCGCACGCAAGTGTGATCGCAACTGGATATAACGCAAAAGCTGACATGCCCAGTATTGATAAAGAAATAACTTGCGTACTGTAGCTTGAGTCTAACAGGTACAGCCCCATCGCAAATACGCCAAGTAGCGAGAAAGCGGCGAGCAATAATGATTTAGACATAAGATTTGATACTTTGCCAACAATAGGCTGTATAAGCATCCCACCAAGTACTGTTATAGCCATAAGTACGCTAATTTGGTGATTATCATTCACTGTCACTTTCAGTGCTAAAGGCAGTAAACCATAGATTGATCCCATCACCATGCCTGAGACAAGGCACCCGATGATTGCAGGTTTACTTAACGCCAAAATTTTACGCATTGATAAACTTTGGTGCTCATCACAGGTCGGGTTAACATTTTTAGCTAAAGCGACTGGGAGTATTGCGATAATCAATAAAGTCGCTATCGCGGCAAAAGGAAGACCCCCTTCAATGCCAATCGTGCCTATACCAAACTGGCCAATTGTTGTTCCACCGTAGAGCGAAGTCATATATAGGCCCAGATTTTTAGCGCGTTCTTTGGCATTGTCGCCAATCAAAAGCCATGACTCGATGACAACAAAAACACCCGCAACAGCCATTCCTGCAATGAATCGAGCGAAAAGCCAGCTTGCAAGGCTAGGTAGCATTATCATCGTGACGACACTCACGAAGAGTAAAGTCATAAAAATAACAAAAGCTCGCTGGTGGCCTGCTTTCTTTATAACAGGTTCGATAAACATCGAACCAAACAGTAACCCTAAATAATAAACACTTGCTAACCAACTCGCCGACTCTTTTGGAAGTTGGTATTGCCCTAACGATAGCGGCAATAAACTCATTAAATAGCCAGAAGCAATAGCGAAAAGAGACAGTCCTAATATAGGTACCCAGACTGTGTTACGTGCAAGTGGTACTGTAGTGTGCTTATTCACTACTGTGATCTCCAAAGCATGAGAGGCATAGACAGATAAAAACTGCTATGAATCAAAAGTTAATATTTATACCTAAGTTACTGCAATACGAAGGTGTACAGGAATGATATCCCCTCTCAAAAGCCTTCTATAAAATGACAAAGACAAAGATCGATAACTAGCGAAGGATTGCTAGTATTTATCAACCTTTTTGATGATTGGTTAAATCCGTGGGTGGAATATGAACTTAAAAATGAATACCGTAAAATGAGTAAAACTAATAGCAAGTAATAGGGAAATTAATGGAATTAAAATAACATTATTACTC
>NZ_JAKJSI010000035.1:0-88876 GCF_050336695.1 Photobacterium minamisatsumaniensis
GCAATATTCGTTCCATTTATATTTGACTTACTTTTTAATATGTTAAAATTTCAACGGGCATTCATTGTAAAAAAATCCGACACTTTAACTGCATTAATGAAATCATTACGCTAATTATTGAAAGCTGCTAATCAACAATAAACACGCCGTTATTAAATAGCTCATTGATAATTTCGCTCGATGACGAGCCAGTGCTTAAGCCCAGCGCTGCAACATCAATATTTTCCAGTTCAATATTTTGCTGTAAGGTGTCGCTAGCCGATACCGCTAAATTGACCGTTTCCTCAGCATCTATTTCAGCATTGATATTATCAAGTAAGCGCTCGAGATCATCTTCGCCGTTATCCGGCAAAATATCAGCAATATCAAGCTGATCAATGGTAATTTCAAAATCTTTAACCGTATCAGTATAAGTGGAGGAGCCATCACCAAGATCATCGATCTGCCATGCAAAGACATCACGAACCCCATCGCCGGAAGCATTGCGTTCGCCCCCCCAAAGTTCGTCGTTCCCCTCACCACCAAACAGCTCGTCTTCGCCATTGCCGCCGATTAAAATATCGTCAGCTAACCCACCCAATAAGGTTTCATTCTCATCACTACCGACAACGAGATTTTCAGCATCTGAATCGCCAACACCAATCTGGTTGCCAGTGTCGACAAGATTATCTATCCGTACACCAATGACTAATTCTGATGACTCAGCTTCGCTACCATCAATCTCTTGCGATATTGCCACCAGCGTTAAGCTATTCTCACCTGCCGCTAAGTCCGCAATAAACAGATCATCTAACAGGTCAACTGGCACACGCCAGCTACCATCACCGTTATCAGTACCGACCTCGTTACCAATAGCATCAACCAGACGTCCATCACCCAAGTTTCTGACTTCAACAAATAGCGTTTCATCGGCATCAACCGCAGTAACAACCAATCCAATTAAAGGGACTAAAGCACCTAAAGCCGCGCGCGTATTGGCTAGCTGAGGAATCGAGAGCGTGAACAACGGTGGCTCGGGCTTTGGTGTCACCGTAATGTTAATGGTGATATCGTCTTGCAGTGACCCACCAGTACCAACATTACCGTTATCATTCACATTGATGCTAACCACATCGTCACCTTTGAAATCAGGATCCCCCTGATAGGTAACACCAGCATCAAGCAAGGTATTAATCGCATCAAGGCTTCCCTCAATCAACAGACTATCAGTGCCGTTCCCCGTAATGGTTAGGCTGCCATCATCCACAACGGTGATTTGTCCGTTAGTTACCGATAGTGACACTGTCATCACGCCAGTTGTGCCCGTTTCATTGAAATCGACATCGGTGACAGTAATACCGCTAATCACTAGCGGGGTATCTTCTTCTACGGTTTGATCATCGATATCAGGCAGCTCTGGCGCATCATTGACCGCTTCAATATCAAGGGTAATAGTCTGAAAAACGGCAATATCATCAGTCGCTACATCAGCTTGATCGACTGAACGAATATCTAACGTGAGTTCACCATCCCAATTATTGTTATTCGCATTGCCCGGAATGAAAACCAAGCGATCAAGGTCTGATGCATCCACCGTGACCAACCAGCTGCCATCATTATTGTTGGTTACTGTCCCTGTCACGCCGTCAGGCAAAGCTATCTGGCTGGAATCAGGTATGTTACTGATAATAATTTGCAGGGTTTCCGGCGGATTCTCGACCACATTGGTACCAGTTCCGGTGTAACTATCGCTATCATCAAAGGCTTCAATATTGAGGATTAAGTCAATCGCACCATCTTCTGTGCCTTCTGCTGTTGGGGTTATGTCGGTATCGACCCTATCGGCTATTGGGTTCACCACAACGGTAAAATTGCTACTAAATTCAGCGGGCAATTCTAGACTTTCTTCTTTTGAAAACACCACCACACCCAATTCAACCGTACCGCTGAAATCTTTCGGCGGGATCAAACCAAGGCTACTCAAGTCGAAGGTGGTACTACCCGGCGGTACAGAGACACTCCATTCACCACCACCATTATTCGCAGCCCCATCAATGATAAAACCTTCCGGCACATCCACAATTTTGATTGAGAGAATTGACTCCGACCCATCAATATCAACAACAGAGCCTCCAATACCTACAAAACTGATTGCGCCGGAATCTTCATCACCCACAACAGGTGTATCCGCCCCCGTAAACTCAACCTCGTCATTAACGGCAATAATTTCAAAACTAATATTTTCAGAGAAACTCGCCGTATCGACTTCAGTATCATCACCAAGGGTTTCATCAAACGTAGCAGTATCATCAATGGTAACGGCAATGTTTAAGCTGACATCACCACTGAAATCTTCAACTGGGATATATTGGATATTGTCTAACAGGGTTAAATCAGTAATGGTCAAGCTGGTGACTTGCTCGCCGTCTTGATTCAGTAAAAAACCACCAGATCCACTGACATCGATCACGACCGATTCAACGGTCTCTAACCCTTCTTGTTGGGTGGTACTGATATCGGCAACAGCTGCTGTCACATTCAAAATAATGATGCCATCTTCAAGGGCTATGCCGGGGTATATCACCTCTGGCTCACCATCTTCAATCGGCTGCTGATCTGCATCTAAGCCTTGCGTTTCAACCACGGCCACACCAATATCTGGTACACGTTCATTATCGCCGGTACGCTCTGGTACATCGACAATCGGGCTTATACGGACAGGAATGGTGTCGAATACTTCGTTGGTATCACCGCTGGCGGTATCGGTATTCACGTATTTCACCGGTAGAATAAAGTCCCCAGCAAAATCCTGAGGCAAATTAAGAGTGATGCCAGATAAATCTAGCGAGCCATCGGCCTGAACCGATACCTTAATCACGTATTCACCAGTAACAAAGTTAAAGTCCATGCCAGAAATACTGGCTCCCGGCGGAAGATCCGCTGCGCTGATCACCAAAGAAAATTCATCTTCCAGCTGGTTATCACCTGCCGTATCAATACTCACGATCTGACTAAGAAAATTACCCAAATCAACAGCCGTATCTTCTTCACCTGTGACAATAATGGTGTCATCTGTGATGATCTCACCAGCAAGTTGATCGTTCAGTGCGCCAGCCAAAAAGTTAATCGTGATCTCATCGTTAACAATAACAACGGTACTAACATCGCCATCATCACTTTGGTCTTGTACCTCAGCAGCTAGCTGAACGGTCACCTCGCCAGTAAAGCCTGCTGGAGCTAAGATCTGAATATTATCAAAACTCCCACTCGGGATCGTCCAACTGCCATCACCATTGTTGATCCCGCCGATCACGACAAAGCCTGTTTCCGGCTCATCGGGGAAACTGATCACAATAGATTGAATGTTCTCAATACTACTCGGATCAAGATCGGTAAAGATAATTTGCCCATCAGCACCATCACCACCGGAGAGATCGACTGAACCATCTTGTGATTCCAAACTATCAACAGCCTCACCGTCTACTTGTACCTCCAGCACACCATCCGGCTCGACTACCGCACGAATGATGACATTGAGCGTACCGTTGATGTCTTTGGTATCGGTAGCATCAGAATCAACATCTTCTTCGGTTACCGTCACTAAGGTCGTAATGGCAGTATCATCCGTTAAATTCAGATCGGAATCTTCCGGCGCTAATAATTGTAGCTGCGCCCCATCAAGCAATAAATTCAGCTCAACTTCGCTCAAGGTAACCGAGCCTGTTCCGTCTATCACTAATGGGGTGATCGCACCACCATCATTAATTTGCAGCTGATAATCAGCACCAACGTTTTGGATCACCAGCCCTGTGATTTGCTCTTTGTTATCGGTGAGGTTCGGCTGCCAATTTAGGTTAATAAATTCATCTTCCAAGCCGTTACTTTGTAAGGTGTAATCACCCGCATCAACTACAGGTTCAATATGAATGATTAACTGGGCATCGAAGACAGCTTGATCACCGTCATTTTCTGTCACCACAATGCTGGCATCGAGCACGATATCAGTCGTACTGTTTTCAGCAGGGCGAATGGTAATCGCAACGGGCTGCTCCGGATCACCGATAGCTTCGCCGTCGAGTTTTACTTCGTAACGAGGTAAACCAGTATCAGGGTCAAAGCCGACAAACACCAAGGTTTGCTCATTGCCAGCAGCATCAAAAATCTGTGCTCCTTCAGGAATATTCGAGATAACAAAGGTCAAGGTTTCTGACTCATCAAGCGGCGCATTAGCAAATTCGCCTGATACCAATGTGAAATCTAGGGTGGCATCGGTATCTTCATCAATGGTGATTTCAAGCCCCGACTGACCATCGGGTAATGGCGTCCAATCAGTACCATCAACAATAAAATCAGGCTCATCGACCACACCCGTTAATGCAACTTCGATAAATTGAGCAGGAGTAACCAGCACATCTTCGACCGTTTCAACCGTGCCGTCTTCAAGGGTGATATCAACGACGTCCTTAACCACGCCTTCCACCTTAATGTTGAAATCGACGTTACTCTCCGGCACGGGAATTAGCTGTACTTGATCCAGCTCGTCGAACAAAATTTCGTACACGCCATTTTCATCGGGCTGCAATACTGCTCCGTCTTGTTCAAGCACGGCCCCTACAGGTAATTCAGAAATCCGGACATACAAGGTTTCGACGCCGAAATCATCATCGGTGTCATCCAATTCGATTAAATCAATCAAAGGAGCAAGTGCTATCGCTTCATCTTCCAATGAATCTACCCGACGTACTTTTAACTGGGCATCATCAGCCACTGGCAACACATTCACCAATAGCTCGACGGTGGTTTCTGCGGTTTCAAACTCAGGAACAAAATTACCCCGCTCTCGACTTTGCCCGGTCAAATTTAGCCTGATATCACCGCTAAAGTTAGGTGCAGGATCGAGCTCGATAGAATCTATCGAACCGACTGGCACTTCGAATATGCCTGAGCCCGGCTCAGTTTCAGTAATACCATCGCCAATAATTTGCCCTTCACCTTGGGTTATCGTGATGAAGTAGGTCAGTACCTCGGAGCCATCAAGATCTTCGAGCATTGCTTGGAATGATTCAGTCAAGCTGATGTTATCGCTATCTTCCAAGCCATCACCGTAGAAGGTCACAGTGGTATCGGCAAAACTTGGCGCATCTGCAACCCCCAGCACATCAATCGACAAAGTGCCGGTTTGCAATGGATGGTTTGCACCATCATCGGTAACCACTTGCGCCGTTACTGTGAAATCAAGCAGATCGTTGGGCTCATCAAGGGTTGAATAATCAATGTCAGAAACGAAGGTGACACCCTGTAATTGATATACCCCGTCGCCGTCAGGATCAGTAAATGCCGTTGCAGGAATGAGTATCTGATTGCCATCAGGAATCAGCAGCGCACCATCAAGATAAAATTCCCCGTGCGGCTCAGCAGGCAGTTGAATGAAAACCTCACCGATTTGCTCGCCCCTATCTTCATCACCAACATCAATGGTCATCAATACTGGGATCCCCAGAGCAGGATCATTCAAGGTTTCATCAGGATTGCGCGCTTGATCTTCAACACCCTCGGCTTGATCGATGATCAACGTCGGTGCTTCATCGGTAATGGTGATCGTCAGGGTACTGATACTAATGTCGTCATCACCGTCAGTCACCTCAAAATCGACGGCAGTGGTAATTTCTGGATCTGGACTAGGTACAATAGTCGACACAAAAAATACCTGCCCTTCAGGCGAAATAAACAAATCCCCCAACGCCAGACCATCTTGCTCTATAGGGAAAATGAAAAATCCATCAGGGTTTGGGGTACCTGTTAATTCCAATCTTTCCCCATTGATAATGACTGCAGTTACGACTGCATCATCCGCCCCTTCCTCGGGCACGGTGAGCACATCAAGGGTCTCGGTTGTACTACCTTCCTCAACAGGAGAAAACGCGGCATCGGACGTCTGTGGAATATCATCAATCACAGTTACCACTAGGCTTTCCGGATTGCTGACATCGCCATCAAAATCTTGGGCGCTAACAATAAATTCCAGCTGTAGCTCATCGTCGTTATCGGGTTGTTGATGATCCAGTGCGCCCAGTAACTCAAAGGAGTCGTTTTGATTCGGAACAAAAGTCAGAACGAATACCGCAACACCATTTACCTGCCCTTCGTAGCGATTATTAGCGGTATTAACCAATACAACCTGTTCACCGCCAGCAGTGAGTATTCCTGTATTGGCTTGGTTAAACGCATCGACATCAACCAAGAAGGTTTCAATGTTATCGGATCCGACATCGATACCAACTTCACTACCATCGGTTTCACCATCACCGCCGGGATTCGAACCGGGGTGAAAATCCCCACCCTCATCGATATCACTTTCCAATACGGTTAACGCCGGAATGGCATCAATTACAGGATCAACCCCGTCGGTAATGGTGGAAGTCACCAACACAGGCGTAGTTAGGCTATCACCATCGGTATCTTGAAGCTGGATTGGCCAGTCAATTTCAATGGTATCGTCTTGCTGACGAACCAAGCCGGTGGCATCGGTACCGTTATGATCTAAAGGTAAAAACTGGGTCACGGTGACGGTAATATCGACTTGTTCACCGTCAGTATTTTGCACGGCCTCCAAGACTGCGGTAAGCACCGTTTCACCACCTGCGGTCAGGGTCAATGTATTGGTATCTGCAAACCAAGTGGCAACCACAGCAATTCCGCTGGCTGTCACCTCAGCTTGCAACTCATTGATCAAAGAATCGAGCTGGGCTGGATCCAGAGTGACCGTTGCAGGATCGAGCCGATCAACACCGGCAACAACAGTAACAGAAGCAGAATCTGATACTGGATAACCCAACACTGGATCATCTGGCGTGAGATCACCTTCGGTAAAACCTAATTCGGCAGTATTTCCCCCTTCGGGATCAACACCATCTAGAATGGTGACATTAATAGTGCCCTGTTCACTGATGTCACCATCACGGTCTTCGGCACGGATAGCTAAGGTAAGGTTGTTGTTATCTGGCGGGTCAAATTGGTCTAGTGGCAGCAATTGAGTTACAACGTAACTTCCGTCAAGTCCAATTTCGATATTTAATACGACACTATCGGGATCGCTCGCTAATGTGACGGTTACCTGATTACCGTTAACCTGTGTTGTGGTAGCAAAACCATTACTTGTCAGGCCCGCTAAACTGGGTTGGTTAGCCTCAAAAACCAAGCTAATAATGTCGTCACTACCCGTGATGACCTCAATATTACCGTCTCCGGAAGCTATGCCGTCTTCAGCTTCGTCCAAGACGACACCACTGTCATCACCAAATGACGGATCATCCCCATCTTCAACAGCAACAGTAATCACCCCTGTACTGGTGTCACCATCATCATCACTAACCACAATATCCAGCGGCAATGAAATCACATCACCGTCGAGGTGATCCAGGTTGTTGCTGAGCAAAACTTGGTAGCTGCCATCGGGTTGAATAACAACAGACAAGACAGGCACTTGTTGGTTGCCCTGCTCAATAAACGCATTTAACGTATTACCATCAACGATTTCAAAACTAACTGGCTCACCATCACTGAATAAGCCAGCCAAACTAGGTTGCTCATCAGTAAAATGGATAAACGCTACATCATCACTGCCGACATCAACCTCGATATTGCCAGTGGCTGGGGTATTCAGATCGGCGCTTTCATTTACCGCGACACTACTGTCTTCACCCAATAACGGAATATCCCCATCATCAATAATGGCAGTACCCGTGATCGGGAAAACCAAGCTATCGCCATCCACATCTTCAAGCTGAATGGGTAACGCAATTGAAATTGTATCGCCATCGACAAAAACGAAACCTTCGCTATTGCCATTGAGATCATGATCCAGCGGAGCAAACTGAGTAACCGTTAGGATCACTTGGGCATCATTGCTGCCTACAACTTGTTGGGCATTCACCGCCATACTCAGCACTAACAAGCCTTCCGGACTACCATCATCTAGCCGGCCTTCGAGCAAACCTGTGACAACATCGTAGCTAAAGGTGAGTGGCTCACCGCCAGAGGAAAGCTCCGAACCAAGCTCGGCCAAGATCGCAGCTAAAGCACTTGGGTCTATCTGAACGGTTTCTGGCACTAGACGATCAGATCCTGCAGGTACGGTAATACTCAAGGTACTGGTGGCAGGGTATTCATTGGGCACAAGATCAGGCTCGGTGAAACTGACATTGATCTCACCGCCCCCTTCCGGATCATCGCCATCGGTTACATCTATGCTTATCTGACCGTTGGTCTGGTCATTATCGTTATCGGTGATCATCACATTGAGCGGCAAAGTGGCTGTATCATCATCAAAATGATCGATGGTGCCAGTTAAGGTCGCGGTAAACTCACCATCGTTCGTTATGCTTACGGCGAGTATGGTGTTGCCCAATTCATCTTGCAGCGATACTTGCGAGCCAAGCGGATCCCCCTCCACCTCCCAAGCCAGTACACTGCCATCGCTGGTGAAAGGTACTTCGGGCTGGCTATCGGTAAACAGCAAGTTGCGAATATCATCGCTCCCTTTGTCGATACCAATAGTGCTCGTCACTGGCTGGCTGTTATCGTCAGTCTCATTAACACTAAGTCCTGCACCTTGTTCTAACGCCGGAAACTCGCCGTCGATTATCGTGGTCGTGACAATGGCTGGCGTCACGAGATCATCACCATCGGTATCCGTCGCCATGAGTGGCAAGCTAAGCGTAATTTCAGTACCAGAAGTCGTAATATAAGGTGAGCTTTGGCTCGCCTCAAGATGGTCAAGCGGCACAAACTGGGTAACAGTTACCTCACCTGCAATCCCACGATCATCGCTAGCTTGTACTGCCGATAAAGCCAATGACACGGCCAAGGTATCATCTGGCAAACGCCCTTCAAGCACCCCTGTATTTTCATCAAAGCTAAAGGTTATCGCTTCCCCAGCCGAGGTTAGTAGAGACTGAAAATCATCGATAACTGCCTCTAACTGAGCGGGATCTATGGTAACGCTATCAACCACTAGCCTGTCTGAGCCTGCAGCTAACGTTATGGATGCCGTGGTCGAAGCGGGGTATTCATTTGGTTCTAAGTCCGGCTCGGTAAAGCTGGTTTGTGCGGTTTCGCCACCCGCTGGATCAGCACCATCTAGCAAGGTAACTGTGATTTGGCTTTGGTCGCTGTCACCATCATCGTCCGTCACCAGTACGTCAATCGGTAATAAAATTTGGTTGCTATCGACCGGCTGATCAAAAGCGTCACTCATAACAACCTGATAGCTGCCATCAGTCTCAATCGTTACGGTAAGGATTTCTTGGCTCGTGCTGTCAAAGCTCGCACTGGCAAAAATAGTGAGCTGGTTTTGGCTCACTTGATAGGTAACAGGTTCTCCGTTAGAGCTAAAACCATTAATCACATTCGCCAAATCGGCGTTATTAATGATCACCAAGCTATTAATGTCATCACTACCAACGTCAAGAGCTATCTGGCTTTCGCTGACCACTGGTTCTGCACCTTGGTCTGGGTCAATTACCGTTACGCCGTCATCAAGACCAAATGCAGGAAATTCACCATCATTGATTGTCAGCGTGAGTATCGCAGGCGCATCAAGAAAATCGCCATCGGTATCATTGGCTTGAATTGGCACAGTAATGACAATTTGCTCGCCGTTGACGGTAACTCGGCCACTGTTATTACCTGATTGCAGATGATCGAGCGGCAGCAATTGCTCTAGTGTGGAAGTCAGGGTTAGCCCGAGTCCATCAGCGCTTTGTACCGCAGAAATCGTTAGCTGTAAGGCGATATTCCCATCCGCCAATGCACCACTTAACACGCCTGTTGCAGGGTCATAGCTAAACACTAACGGTTGATTACCTGAACTGATTTCATCATTAAGCTCTGCAATTAAAGTATCGATTTCCAGCTCATCAATACGAACGCTATCTGGGTCGAGCCTATCGACACCTGGTTGTAAGTCAAACTCATCACTACCATTAACCGGGTATTCATTTGGAATGAAGTCAGGCTCGGTAAAAGTAATCGCACCTTCTTCGCCTCCTGGCGGGCTGTTACCATCAATAGTGATCAATAACGCATTGCCAGGGGCAATATCACCATCAAAATCAGTGGCTGTCACAGCAATAGTAAGTGCCAACTCTGCACGTGTGAGCTGATCGAGCGGCAACATTAAATTCGCGACATAGCTACCATCGGTTTCAACCACCAACGACAGTACCGTTTCACCACGTGAATCCACCAGCAACAATTGATTGCCAGCGACTAATACTTGGGTCTCAAACCCATTACTGGTGATCGCTTCAAGATCCGGCTGATTGGGGTCAATGGTAATCGTACTAATCTCATCACTGCCTACATCAAGCGGGATAGCGCCATCGACATCCACACCCAATGAATCGGCTTCGTCGATAATTGTGCCCGGATCAGTTCCAAATTGTGGGTCAACCCCGTCGAGCATACTGGTGCTGACTTGAACCGGTACTGTCAGCGAATTTCCGGCTAAGTCTGCCCCCTGAATAGCTAACTGTACCGATAAATTATCATTGCTATTGGTCACCAAACCCGAGGTATCCCCGTTCGGTAGGTGATCAACCGGACGTGATAACGTCGTCGATACTGTGACGGAAACATCCCTACCCTGCTCAATTGCATCAATTTCAATACTAACAACGGCCTCTCCGCTGTTGGCTTGTCCTGCTGCTATCTCACCAATGATGGTATTAGTTGCAGCATCAAACCGAAAATCGACCGTTTGACCGCTCGAGGTGACTTCACTACTTAGTTCAGCCAGTAATACCGAAAGGGTCTGTGGGTCAAAGCTAAACGATGAAGCATCAAGCGGCAGCGAGCCTGCCGCAACCAGTACCGTTGTTGATGACACAGAAGGGTATGTATTGGGGGAAAGATCCCCTTCGGTAAGCTGCATTGCACCGTTTTCGCCACCGGAAGCGGCAAAAACAGGGGCAATATCATCAACAATCGCAGCTTCGTCGGGCGTGAATTCGGTCTCAAAACCAGCGTCTGCGAGCGTACTGTCGCCGTTATAATCGACCACGACAAACCCACTATTGGCACTATCATCACTTACAAACCCTGCATTCCCTGCCGCAGGCGCATCAAGTAACTCTGTTGGATCGCCTCCCGCTAGAATCAATGCTTGTAGCGATTCAAAATCCTCAGCAGATAACCCACCGCCAGTTGCACTCACTGGTAATGTATTTATCGGATTAACAAAAATACTGTTGTCGGAAAGGTTCTCTCCCCCCCCCAGCTCTGGCGCAATTAACACACAGGTTGGACAAGGCCAGTCAACCAGCACAGGCTCACCGTTTTTCATCACAACGTAACGAGCCGATGAATCAGCAAAAATCAATGTGGGTGAATTGGGTAAAGGGTACTGAGAGTCCACAGCATTGTTAGTACCGTCAGGCAGGGCAACGTAGACCGTACTTTGTTCAACCTGAATATATGCAGGTTGAGGAGAACTTGAAGATAAGCGAGAAGAATCAGCCATAGCACTTACTACACTCTAGGGATGTGTGAAGTGTAGTCTCAATAAAGAGTCAGAATTCAAAAACCATGAACGAATCTCAGCTTTTAGAATTCCCACTCTCGCAACGTGATCCGCTTCGTTCTTGCCCTATGCTCAAGGTCTATTTTCTGGTTAATCACCGTTAGCGTTACCATAACTATACGGAACTTACTTGGCTGACGTGTCTTTTATTAAGAGGCATGATGAACGCAAAGAACAAGATAAATCAAAAGCATATCGACTATATCGATGATAGTAGCTCAGCCTTGCTGCTGAAGGCACCTAAAAGTGCGAGCATCTTGCTTTGGCTAGTCATCATTTTTCTTGCGATTGCTCTTTTTTGGGCAGCTAACGCCCAGCTAGAACAAGTTACCCGAGGACAAGGAAGGGTGATACCTTCACTGCAATTACAAATCGTGCAGAACCTTGAAGGTGGCATTGTTAAACAGATTTTGATCACCGAGGGAGAGCAAGTAAGTTCTCAACAACCTTTGATCTTGATTGATGATACCCGTTTTCGCTCTGACTTTGATGAAAAGGCTATTGATTTAGCTGGCCTAGAAGCCGATGCCATTCGTCTAAATGCCCTACTCGATAGCGTAAAAACAGGTAAGCAAGCCATTACAATAGCGACCGACAAGTTAACATTTTCAGCCCCCTTTTCTGAACAGCACCCTGAGCTTGTTCATCGCCAGCGCAGTGAATACCGAGATACCCTCGCGAATCTATCCAATCAGTTGTCGGTCATTAGCCAGCAAATCCAGCAGAAAAACAGGGAATTGGATGAAGCCAAAGCGAGGCTAGCTAACCAAAAACGTAGCCTATCACTTGCCAGCCAAGAATATCGCATTACTAAACCGTTGGCTGATGAAGGGGTTGTCCCCAAAGTCGAGTTATTAAAATTACAACGGCAGGTGAATGACACCCGTAGAGAAGCCACCTCTACTGAATTGAGCTTACCGGTGATCAGAGCCGAGTTAGGCGAAGCAACCTTAAAGCGACTCGATATCGCGTTGAAATTTCGAACTGATATGCAATCTGAGCTCAATCAAACATCAGATAAACTCGATACGCTAAATCAATCACATATCGGTCTAAAAGATAAAGTTGCACGAACGATAGTTACCTCTCCTGTGAATGGCACGGTTCATAAAATCCATATTAATACGGTTGGCGGGGTGATCCAGCCAGGTATGGATTTAGTGGAAATCGTCCCCACCGAAGACAGCTTATTGGTAGAAGCCAAAATTGCCCCGAAAGACATTGGGTTCCTCCGTCCCGGCCTGAAAGCCAAGCTCAAGTTTACAGCTTATGATTTTACGGTTTACGGCGGGCTCGATGGCACCCTCGAACACATCAGTGCCGATACCGTGACCGATGAGCAAGGTGATAGTTATTACCAAATACGGATCCGCACCGATAGCAGCCATGTACTTGATCGCGACGGCGGCCAATTACCGATAATCCCCGGAATGACTGCCGCTGCCGACATCATTACGGGGCAGCGAACCGTACTTCAATATTTACTTAACCCCGTGCTGAAAGCACGCCACACGGCACTGAGGGAGTAGTCATATGCGCTGTAGACAACTGCCAAAAAAACCAATGAGGATACTAATGTCCGCCTGTTTAAGCTTAGGGTTGACCAGCTTGAACCTTCTGGCACAGTCATTAGAACAAGCGGTATCAGAAACGCTGGCTACCAATCCAGAAATAAAGCGAGCATATAATGAGTTCATGAGCAGAGATCAGGCAACACGTGCTGCAACGGGGGATTACCTTCCTTCCGTTGATATCAGTGCCGGAGCTGGGTATGAAGACTACGATAACACGACAAATAGCACCGGTGACTATGACCCACTGGACGCAAAAATAAGTTTGCGCCAACTCATCTGGGATGGCTCTATTACCTATCACGATATCCAACGTAATAAAGCCGAATCAGAAGCACAGCGCTACCAGCTATTAACAGATGCCCAAGACAAAGCGCTAAGAGTGACCGAGATTTACCTCGATACACTGGAAGCCCAAGAAGTATTGTCACTGTCACAAAATAACTATCAGGTTCACCAACGCATTTTCACCGACATCAAAAAACGCACCGATGCGGGTATTGGCTCAACCGCTGATCTTGCCCAAATTGAAGGTCGCCTCGCCCGCTCACGCTCTAACCTTATCGCGGCTGAAAACAACCTACAGGATAAAACCACCGAGTTTTACCGCGAGGTGGGAAGTATGCCTGTGGATTTAATAAAGCCAGAGGTCGATCAGAACTACGTACCGGGATCGCTGGAGTATGCATTAACCCAATCTAAAGAAAACAACCCAGTACTATTTACTGCAAGCAACGATATCGATGCAGCCCACTACCAATACAAGCAAGCCAAAGGTGATTTCTATCCAACCTTTACTCTTGAGGCATCGCAAGAATGGGGAGAAGATCTAGAGGGTACACCCGGCCATACCGATGAGTTCAAGGCAGGGATAAGAGTGCAATATAACCTGTATAACGGTGGCTCAGATTTAGCCAAGAGCCGTCAAGCCGCCTATCAAGTTAGTCAATCAAAAGATGTCAGGGATCGCGCTTATCGCCTGCTAGAAGAAAGTACTCGTCTGGCTTGGAGTGGGATGGAGTTAGCCCTCAAGCAAACCCAATTTTTACAACAGCATGTTGATGCTTCCTCTCGAACAGTCATTGCTTATGAGAAGCAATTCAAAATTGGAAAACGCACATTACTGGATGTACTAAACACAGAAAATGAACTCTTTGAAGCCAGAAAATCCTACCTTGACGCTCACTACGCGGGCATCTTGGCAAAGTATCGCGTCTTGAATGCAACTGGCCTGCTATTAGAAGAAATGCGGGTCGATGTACCTGAGCAATGGACATCATCGGTGAGGTAGGAGGCAGAGAATGAAAATACACGCACCTAAGTACATTGCAGCCATTTTTACTGCGGCCTTACTAACGCTGCTTAATGCCTGCACAACCGATGCTGATATTCCCCCTGTTGCCGAGCAATCGTGGGATTTACTCGATGACGACAATGATGGCGTGATAAACGCACGAGATAAATGCCCGAATACTCCCCTTTCCGCGATTGTCGATAATGACGGCTGCCCTACGTATGTTGAGCGTAGCGAATCTAATGATTTACATATCTTATTCGCAAACGACTCTACGGTGATCCCAGCCTCGTTCCTGCCCCAAATAAAAAAGATGGCGCAATTTTTAGCGCAATATCCTGAAGCTCGAATTGAACTCAAAGGTTACGCCAGCCCAGTGGGCGCTGCTGCTTACAATATTGGCTTGTCACAACGGCGGGCAAAAGTGGTACGACAGCAACTGATCAGTTTCGGCGTTGATCCCGCTCGGATCAAAACCCTCGGCTTTGGCGATAGCGAGCCTGTGGTAGCCAGCACGGTAGAGCAAACAAATACCCTCAGCCGTAGAGTCACGGCGAGGGTAAGGGGGGAGCGAGGAAATGTGCTTGAAGAATGGACTATCTTTTCACTTCGCACTGATTAGTACTGGTTGAATGATGAGAGGATTTTCCGTAATGCTATTCTTACTCACGCTGCTGTCAGCATCAGCCAAGGTAAATGCCCTGACTCAATCCGAACTGGATAGTATTGCGCTTATTCGCGCATCCTACGGTGAACGTGCAGGATTACGTGTCACTGCATGGCGTCAACTACTGGCTGATATTCGCCACAGTGATGAGCGGCTATTACTGGAACATGTGAATGACTTTTTTAACCAGTTACGCTTTTTAGATGATATCGATATCTGGGGCAAAGATGATTACTGGGCAACGCCCTTAGAGTTTCTCGGCGTTGGGGCGGGTGATTGCGAAGAATTCAGTATCGCCAAATATTTCTCGTTGCGTGAGCTCGGGATGGATGATGAAAAGCTGCGCCTGATCTATGTGAAAGCCATCGAATTAAATCAATTTCACATGGTACTGGCTTATTACCCTACCCCTTCATCGATCCCTCTGCTGCTCGACAACCTTACACCAGAAATTGTTGATGCCAGCCAACGACAAGACCTCCACCCTATTTTTAGCTTTAACGGAAGCAAGTTATGGCTGATAAAATTACAAGGAAAAGGTGAACTGGCTGGCGATGCCGGCCAAATAAAACAATGGAACGATCTTCGCCGTCGTTTCAGCAGCCAACAGCTGGCTCAACCTATTGTCAATTTCGACGAATAATGTGGATGACCCCGTATGACTATCTATCACCGCTTATTTGTCTGGATGTTGTTACTTTTTAGTCTGCTACTTACGGGTATTTTCTACAGCCAAATCAAGACTACCCGTAGCTTCCTCGTTGAGCAACAATCCGTTGAAATGCGTAATGCCATGAATGCCGTCGGGCTAGCACTTTCCCCTTACCTCAAAGCAAGCGACCCAGTAATTATCGAATCAGTGATAAATGCCATTTTCGATGGCAGCTTTTATCAAAAAGTCACCCTTGAAGTCTTTGAGCCCAAAACCCGAATCGAGCGCCAATACCCAGTCGCCCCCACCACTGTGCCGCATTGGTTCCAACAATGGGTCACAATTCCTAGCGCGACCCAAACCAATACCATTACTAGCGGCTGGCTTCAACTGGCCAAAATCACCGTCACCAGCCACTCCTCGATTGCTTACAGCAAGTTATGGCAGAACGCTAAGCAGTTGATGTGGACATTTGGTACATGCATGTTGTTTGGCATGGTACTACTTAAGTTCATCCTCAACCGTTTAGTTAAACGACCATTAGAAGTGGTACAACAAAAAGCAAAAGATATTGCCAAAAATGACTTCGGTGAACCACTTGCAGAGCCTAACACTCGCGAGCTGAAAGACATGGTAATCGCATTTAATCAGATGTCACTGCAGCTCAAACAACACTTCAATCAACAAGCCAATGAAGCCGACGTATTACGCAAACGCGCCTATCAAGATCCTGATTCAGGCCTTGGTAATCGCCGTTTGTTACAGCTGCAATTGGAAGAGTGGCTAACAGCCGATACTCTACAAAACCAGCATGGGCTAATGATTATCTCCATACCTGCTTTTAGCCAATTGCGGCAGGCCAATAACTATGCAGCCTCAACGTTACTCGCAAAGGCCATTGGCACTAAACTGGCATCGTTTAACACCCCAAGTCGCCATGTTGGGCGTTTAAGCCACAGTGAATTTCTATTTATTACCAATGACCAATCGAAAAACACGTTGAGTAATATGGCCAATAACCTTCGCAATGATCTGATGGAGATCATACAAAATACGTTTGCTAATCAAAGAGCACTCCAAGCCGATAATGAGGTTGAGATCGGTATTATTCTTAAAAAAAATGATAAGCAGGAAAATGAAACCTCACTCTCACAATTGCTTGCCCAGTGTGACAATGTCCGAGCCATGGCAAAACAGAAAACCAACAAAGTTGCCATCATTGACGACAACCAATCAGCTGCATCACCCGCATCATGGGGGAAACAACAATGGCTAGAGCTTATTCACCATGCGCTTAAAGAAGATCAGCTGATATTTACCCATCAGCGCGCGATTAACAAAGCAGGGGATGAGCTGCATCGAGAACTGTTTACCGCGATTCAATATCAAGGTAGAACCTTTTCAGCCAGTCAGTTTTTCCCGCCACTTGAAGCCTTAGACAATACAGTTGAGATCGATAAATCTATTCTAGAGCGTGCAATGGCCTCGCTACAAAACAGCCACCACATTATCGCGGTAAACCTTGCCCCAACAACTGTGACTAACGGTGGTTTTGTTCACTGGCTAAACCGCCAGCTGCAACAATATCCAACGCTAAGCCAACAGCTGATCTTCGAATTACCCGAAACCGTTTTTATCCATTTCCCCGAACACGTGAAATTACTATGCAACATCATAACAACCCACTCTTTTTCTTTCGGTGTTGATAGCTGCGGTGCACATTTCAACTCTAGTTATTTACAACACTTCCGCCCTCGCTATATCAAACTCGATTTCACCTATACCAGCCAACTTGATGAAGACATTAAAACCGATGCACTCAAAGCCATTACCCGTGCGGCAGCCAATCTCGACATCATATCGATAGCAACGCGGGTCGAAACTCGCCAGCAATTAGAAAGCCTAGCCCAGCTTGGTGTACAGGGCTTCCAAGGGTTTGTAGTTGAAGAACGAAATAATCATGGAGGACAAGATAGAAGAGACCATAAGGAGTGCAACGATGAATGATTCTTTACTCGCCGCCCTCACCTTTGTATGCCGTCATTATGAGCAGCCCTGCTCTGCAGAAAGCTTAATCGCGGGGTTACCGCTTAAAAATGGTCAATTAACGCCACATTTATTTTCTCGTGCCGCAAGCAATGCAGGGCTTTCTGCAATCGAAGAAGATCTTCCGATATCACAGCTCTCCCCTTTATTGCTACCAGCCGTTGCCCTACTTGAGAATAATCAAGCTTGCGTCGTACTCGATATCAACCCTGTGGAGCAGCAAGCACAAATTGCAATTGGTATTCCTGCTACCAGTACGGTAGGTAGAACAGACAAATACATTACGCAGTGGCTCTCTTTTTCCGATCTTGAACAGCAATTTCTCAATAAAGTATTCTTGCTCAAAAAACACTTTAAATACGATGAACGCAGCCCTGAGTTCTTATCATCATCCCAGAAACACTGGTTTTGGAGCACGATTTGGCAATCTAAGTCTATCTACCGTGATGTGTTTATTGCTTCGGTTTTAATCAACCTCTTCGCCATTGCATTACCACTTTTTACCCGCTTGGTTTATGACAAAATTGTACCTAATCAAGCTTTTGATTCACTGTGGGTATTAGTCAGCGGTATGGCAATTATTGTCGGCTTCGATTTACTGCTTAAAATACTCCGCAGCTACTTCATCGATATTGCAGGTAGAAAATCAGATCTGATGATTTCGTCTGCTATTTACGCCAAAGCAGTAGGTATGAAAATGTCATCCCGCCCCCCATCGATAGGCGCTTTTGCCCGCCATTTACAAGAATTTGAGTCCATTCGGGAATTTTTCACGTCAACAACCATCGCCTCACTCATAGACCTACCTTTTGCCTTCTTTTTCTTATTGATCATCTGGTTGATAGCAGGCCCTTTGGTTATCGTACCACTTGTCGCCGTCTGTATTTTGATCCTCTACTGCTGGTTAATTCAACGTCCGCTACAAACCAGCGTTGAAGAAGGATCTAAATTGGTTTCACAAAAGCATGCCAATTTAATCGAAAGCCTAACTGGCCTAGAGACTCTCAAGCTCTTCAACGCTCAAGGGCAGTTCCAATTTAAGTGGGAACAAGCCGTTGCTCATATTGCGAACTGGGGGATCAAGTCACGCCGCTTAACAGATTCAGTGAACAATATCGCAAACAGTACCCAACAAAGCGTGTCGGTTGCGGTAATCGTCGTTGGTGTCTATTTAATTGCCGCAGGTGATCTATCTGTTGGGGGGCTAATCGCAACATCTATGCTTACCAGCCGCGCGATTGCCCCTATGGTTCAGCTCTCACAGCTCTCAACCCGATACCACCAAGCTAAATCAGCTATGAGTATTATTGACCAAATCATGTCTACCCCCAATGAAATAGACAATCAAAAGCACTACCTGAATACATCAGCCTTGTCTGGCGTTATCAGCACCGAAAACCTAGGCTTCAGCTACCCAAACACAGAGCCTAATGGTGCCGGCGAAAGAAAGGCGCTCAACAACATTACATTCTCTATTCAGACTGGTGAAAAAGTCGCGGTGATAGGAAAAATAGGTTCCGGGAAATCGACCTTGATGCGCCTAATCACAGGGCTTTATTCACCGACGGAAGGAGCAATAAGGCTCGATAATAACGATATTCATCAGCTTAACCCTGCGGATATTCGTCGCCAAATTGGCTGCGTACCACAAGATATCACCCTGTTTTTCGGCACAATTCGTGAAAATATCACCCTAGGAAACTCACAAGCAACTACTCAAGATATCCATCAAGCTTGTAAACTATCAGGTGTCAGCTTGTTCACTCAACATGAACCTGAAGGCATAGAAAGGCAGGTAGGTGAAAGCGGGCAACGGCTATCAGGTGGACAAAAACAAGCCATTGCAATGGCGCGTGCATTGCTTCAACAACCCAAAATACTGATTCTCGACGAGCCGACCAGCAATATGGATAACCAATCAGAACAACATATCAAACGCTATCTCGCCTCGCTCGATAAACACCATACAGTGGTACTATTCAGCCATAAATCCAGCATGCTGGATGTCGTCGATCGCCTTATCGTGTTGGATAACGGTAAGCTTGTTGCCGATGGTACGAAAGAAAGTGTGATCAAACAACTAAAAACCTAGCTGCTTGCTTTGAGGCAAAATATTGGTATTTTCAATCGATAACGTGCAAAATTCATTGCATGATAGAAAATACCTTAACTATTGCCCTACCATCGTTAATTCACCGCATTGGTGGAGAAAGCGTAAAAAAAGCAAAGGACATTGCTTTGGAATGTGGCTGTGAGCTGAAAAGGGTCCGTCGTTCTAGAAACTGGCAAGTGGTGGGCGATGCGGTTACTTTGGCAAAACTCACCGAGCAATTGAAAGCAGCCGATGCTGAAGCCATGTACTACCTCAACCGTAAAATTGACGAAAAGCTGTCGATATATCACTGCAAACTAGAACCACTAGAAGAACAACTCAAAACACTGGTTGTTCAAAACCCAAACATCACACTTGCTGAGCTTATGCAGCAAACCAATTGCTCAATCACTGAGGCACGGGTAGCACGCTTTGAAGCCGATGCATTCTGACCCTTAGACTTCCCCCTTAAATGAATTGATCTCACCTAAACAACAAAATCAAAATTGGCTGTCCATACGTCGCGCTGATTTTTACCCGGTGATAGTTGCAATAACTCACGATTTTTACCCCACCACTCATTACCCGTCTGGCCCTGTAAATAAAGTTGAGTGGTTAACAGTTCGTCATTTCCTTGCCAGACTTTAATATGAATATGAGGTGGCCTAGCGCCATAAGGGACAGGGTAAAGGGTATAAAACTGATAGCTCCCCTTTTTATCCGTCAAAACAGCACCATTCCCTGCAAAATGAGGGTCATGCTGATTCGTATTTTCTTGTTTAGGGTGATGATATAGTCCAGCGCCATCACATTGCCAAATCTCCACTTTCACATTGGCTTGTGGCTGCCCTTGCGGATTCACAACTCTTCCCTCAAGCAATAAAGGGGTACCGTTTATTCTTGCGGGCTCTAAGACTAAATCGGGCCGAAGTGGTATATCTTCAACCGGATAGAAAGGCCCTTCCGCATCGCTTGCCGTTAACCTCATACGGGCTCCTGCCCATGATGGCGTCATAAAAGCCAATGAAAGCACCGCCAAAAATCGTCTTCTTTTCATCATTCCCTCGCTGTTGTCACTTATAAGCAATACTGAACGTTATGCTTATAAGTGTGGCACGCTCAAATTTTTTCATGTCTTTTTGATAAATTTTAAATAATAGCCTTTACATATAATTTTTTTAGGGTACTATCTCCCTCGCTCTGACACACAGAGTTATTAATGAAGCATCAAGTAATAAGTAAAACCTTAGATATACAGTTTATGTAATCAGTGTTTCCCTTAGCTTTATCGTAAAATTTAATAATTCAGCATTCAGTGCAACACTATCTTTTAAATGAATTAAATAAGGGGCATAACATGTCTGCATCAAACACTGGTATCGTAAAATGGTTTAACGAAGAGAAAGGTTTCGGTTTCATTTCTCAAGACAACGGCGGCGCTGACGTATTCGTTCACTTCCGTGCTATCGCTTCTGAAGGCTTCAAAACTCTTGCTGAAGGCCAGAAAGTGTCTTTCGAAGTAGAACAAGGCCAAAAAGGTCTTCAAGCAGCAAACGTTGTTGCTCTTTAATTCTTAATTAAGAATTAAATCGATAAAAGGTCGCCTAGGCGGCCTTTTTTGTATCTAGCGTAAAGCAAAATACGACTGTAATTTGATAAATGCTGGATATCCCCAAAAGCCGACCTGTGTCGGCTTTTTTGTATCCCCCATTCCTTAACGTTCATACCCAGCACGGTAAGAAACCTGCCTAAGTGCTTTCAAATACAGCGGAGTGCTTCGGGACATGACGAATTTACTTCGCCCTATGGCCGTTACTTTAAAGCGCCTTCGACTAGTAACGTTGTCTCGCTTAGCTCGGCTGAACCTTGGGTTCTATATACCCTAAATGCAAAAAACCGCTAACAGAGTAGCGGTTTCTTTGAATGTGGTGGAGTACTACGAGGGTATTACGGATTTGAACCCTAAATAACAGATGCAAAAAAGCCGCTGATAAATCAGCGGATTCTTCTAATGTAGCGGAGCGATTTTGGTATGGCAGGATTTTCAAATCCCTTTTGCTGCCACTAAAACGACGAAAGCCCAGCATTTCTGCTGGGCTTTCTGAATGTGGCGGAGTGCTACGAGGGTATTACGGATTTGAACCCTAAATAACAGATGCAAAAAAACCGCTGATAAATCAGCGGCTTCTTCTAATGTGGCGGAGAGATAGGGATTTGAACCCTAGGAGGGTCGCCCCTCGCCTGATTTCAAGTCAGGTGCTTTCGGCCACTCAGCCATCTCTCCGTTGTGCGGCGAATAATACGGGGTTAACGGTTAACTGTAAAGGCATAAATTAAAAATAAAAAACAAGTGCTCACTATCACATCAACACGTCTAGCAGTAAGGCTTTTAATCTAAAAAACGTGCAGATAAATCTTTAAAAACTGCCGGTGCGTTATCTGTAATAATGTCGCCATGAGTGACGACGATTTGCGAAAAATCCCATGTTTGCAGATCTCGAATAAACTCACTAAAAGCAGGTTTATTTTTCCTCGTCATTCCTAACCGAAATGGTGGTGCCACGCACTGTCCTTTAAAACCGATTGGCTCGAATACATAGCTTTTTACCAAACCTGCGAAGCCTTCTGGCGTAGCTTCAGGATAGTTTTGAATAAAATCAGTCACAATCAAAGAGTTGGATTTTTTATGCAGAAAAACAGTTTCATTAAACATAGGAACAGCTGGCATGGTTTTCCATACAAAGTCTTCAGGCCAAGCATTCTCTAGCCCTTGCTGTAGTATATGGTAAATAGATAGCGGTACTTTTCTTGGTATCCCCGCACTGACATAAGCATCAGCCTCTGGATACGCCTCACACCACTCTTGTAGCCATTTACTGTGATGATCGTTCGCAGCCACAATCGAGGTAACAGGGCCAATATCATCAATCATCTTCCGCAGATCGGCAGAAATCGCCGTTGGTGAGTGTATCCAAACACCGCCATCCGACAAACGGACGATGGTCATTCTTAATCCAAGCTTAGTCCCAACCATTTTCATGGTGTCTTCATGTACCCAAATGTCATCACCAATTTGTCGCATCACGGCCTCGCTAGTTGACTGTTTATATTCAACTATAGTGCCAGAGCGAAAAATAAAGGCATGTATTTGCGATCACACATTACAGAGGTTATTCCGTAAAAAATGGATCCCTCTCGCAAGCCTACGCATAAAAGTAATTAAAACCACTGCTCAGTGTCCCCAAAATAAGAAGCAGGATCCAACTCGTCACCAAGCAAGTTAACATTACCGACCACAACCATCCTATACAGATACCACACCCCAACAATAACCGAAGCAATTGCCAAGGGGATAAGAGGTAATCTTGTATACTTCTCGATAGCATTCTTTTCCATGTTATAAATCTCAACAGAAACAGTTAACGAGAGGGAGAATAAAGGTAACATTGAATTAATTAAAACTTATAATGCTTATCGCTAGGTTAAGTATTATTTAAAGTATCTAACGATAGTCGTGGGATTCCACCCCATTCTGGCTGCAAGCTGAAATAAGGTGTATTACATTGATGTAGAACTCGCTTAACGGTGCATCTAACCATGTAAGCTATGTATGTAGCTATGCGATTTCTAGCGTCTGGAAAACAGGGTACATACAAGCACCAAGTGAGGACAGCTGCGAGCCAACACGAGATGGTGCAATAGTTGCCATGTCATAATCCATTCCAAACTGAGCCCATTGCCTATCTAAACCTATTCGTTTTATAAGCTCTAAACTAATGTGTTTCGGCGCTGAACCACCAAACACGATACAGTCAGGGTCAAACCAACCTAGTGTTAATAAAACCAACGGGCGTAGCTGCGTTGCTGCATTATCTAGCCACATTGAGACAACGGGATGCTCGATTGAGGGTATATCGTTGATATCATCAATGGGATGGCCATCATCGGCCAATAACGTCATAAGTTCACGCAATGAAGGACGGCGAACGTCAGGCTCTTGCACAGAGAAATAAGTACCTATCTCACCTGCATTTTTGTTCCGGCCACGAAATAACTTACCATCAATGATGACACCGCCACCAATGCCATGGCCAATTTCTATCAATAGCATATTCGCGACCTCTGGCCATAAGCCAGAAAAGTATTCGCCAACAGCTGAAACATTACAGTCGTTATCGATCCAGACTGGCCATTCAAAAACGCTGCCAAATAATTGCGCTACATCCACTTCTCGCCAATGGGATAGCCAAGGAATGGTGTGAATGAATCCCCCGCTTCCTAAGTGTGGGCCAGGCATCGATACACCCAGCCCCAAAATACGGGACTGTTGAATACGGTGTTTATCAATCAACTTTAAGATCGCCGATTGGATAGCTTCCATTACATCTTCAATAGGAGCTGATTCTTGATAATCGAAGCTTACAGTATCAACAAGGTGGCCACAAAAGTTAGCCAGTGCAACTTCAATCTTATTAATATGAAACGCAACACCAAAAGAGAACGCCGCGTAGGGGCTCAGCTGCAAAGGTATAATAGGCTGCCCTCTGCCAACTTTGATCCGTTCGCCTTCACTAATGAGCTGCATAGACAGTAATTCTTTACAGATACTGGTGACACTCCCGCTGCGCAAGCCCGATAATTCAGTGATTTTAGCTCGGGAAACTGGCGCATGATTACGGACAATGCTTAGAACTTTTTTCTGCCCTGGAGACAGCTCTAGCTGGAGAGGCTTAATCGGAGAAAGCATATTTTTAACTCATTTATTAGGCAGTTAGGCGAGGCGGATTATCCCATACCCCACCTAATATTCACTAGTAGAATTTAACTTAGATTGCTTCTAAGCCTGCCTCTTCAACCAAGCGCTTCAGCATCTCGATATCATCATGGCTAATCATATCGATTAGCCCTTCCTGCATCCAGCCGATAATTTCGCTATGAACATCGTAGCCATAGTGTTCGTTAAACCACAATGTCGTATCGATATCCTTGGTTGGTAAATATAAGCGTGTGGTTAAGCCCGCTTGCTTATAAGCCCTTAAGTCATCAACGCTCACATGTGGATATTCACAACACACACAGCTAGCACGAGAGTCTGTCACCGCTTTTAACTGATCGTTATAACGCGCTAATGTTACCACCTGCAAGTTAACTTCTGGCATCAGGTCTTTCACTCGATTAACCAGCACATGGTCAAAGCCCAGTAATTGAATGTGGTCAACAGCATTCGGTACCGAGCGTAAAATTTCTACCATTTGCACCGCAAATTCCTGATGGCGAAGACGTTGTTTTGCTTCAACAACTAAACCAGCATTATTTTCAATGGCCCAATTTAATACATCAACGAAAACAGGCACTTTGGTGCCGCTAAACGCTGGCGAAAACCAACCACCAAAATCCAGAGCAAGTAGCTCTTCAAGTGTCATTTGCTCTACATAGCCTTGACCGTCTGATGTTCTTGCCACGCTTGGATCGTGAGTAACAACAATGTGATTATCTTTGGTCATTGCTACATCAATTTCGATGCAGCTTGTTCCAGCGTCTAAGGCAGCATTAAATGCTGGCATGGTGTTTTCTGGGTAGTGAAGGCACGAGCCGCGATGGCTGTTGATCAGAACTTTACCTTTACTGCCAACATCAAAATCAAATGGCATGATTACAATCCTATTAATCTTTATCAAAAAGCTTATTAAAGATTAATCTCTTCATCAATAGAATGTCAAGACACATGATAAACACATTACAAAATTACAGCAAAAAACACACATCACCTATAAAACAATGACTTAATGTAAAAACGCATACCTCTGTCACGTTTTTAACGTTACTGACTTTTTTCTGAAACATCGAACAATTACTATCCTCCCATAAAAGTTAAGCTTTCAAGGAAAGGTTATTAATGACAATGCTTGAACTTCAAGGGGTTACGAAAAAATTCGGTAACTTCTACGCATCTAAAGATATTTCTTTCTCAGTGAAAACTGGGGAATTCGTGACATTACTAGGCCCTAGTGGCTGCGGTAAAACCACCTTGCTGAAAATGATCGGTGGCTTCCAGCAACCAGATGGTGGAAACATCGCGATTGGGGGAGAGACAGTTAACAATGTCCCTGCCGAAAAGCGAAATACAGCAATGTGCTTTCAGTCTTATGCCCTCTTCCCGCACTTAAGCGTGTCGCACAATATCTGCTTTGGTATGGTACAAAAGAAAGTTAGCCGAACTGAACAAGATAACCGCTTACAAAATGCGTTATCACAAATTGGCTTAATGGATCAGAAAGATAAAATGCCAGGACAACTGTCAGGTGGACAACAACAGCGTGTCGCATTAGCCCGAGCCATGGTAACTCGCCCAGATCTGATCTTATTTGATGAGCCTCTTTCTAACCTTGATGCCAAAATGCGTGAGACCGTGCGCTTTGAAATTAAGGCGCTGCAGAAGCAGCACAACCTAACGTCTATATATGTTACCCACGATCAAGCTGAAGCCTTAGCCATGAGTGACAAAATTGTCGTTCTTAATGCCGGTGGTATTGAGCAAATCGGTTCACCACAAGATATTTATTACCGTCCACGCAACCGCTTTGTGGCCGATTTCATCGGTGCAGCCAACATCCACCAAGCCTATATTGAGCCGAGCAGCGACATCCATACCTATCGTGTTAGCTGTAGTTTAGGCGAAATGACCGTTGAATCAAAAGAAGCCCCTCAAGGTGATCAGATCTATGTCTGCTGGCGCCCTGAAGATGCAGAACTGTGCGATGCAGGTACTGACAACAGCTTTGCGGTAGATGTGAAGTCAATGGCTTTTCAGGGAAATACCCTTGAAGTGTTTGGCATGGTTGGCAATAACCCAGGTCAGGAAATTCGATTACAGCTTAGTGGTCGTGACCCGATTCAAGTGGGCGACCGCATTCATGCATGCCTGAAACGAAGTGCTATCCGATTCTTGGAAGAGGTAACTGCATGAAGCCCTACCTACTTCTGATCCCCGGACTAGGTGCAATCGTGCTATTGATGGGCAGTGCCCTCTATGTTGTGGTAGCACAAAGTTTTGGCATGTATAGCTTTACAGGCGAAACATCAGCAACACTTGAGTATTGGCAAACCATGCTGACCGACCCAATTTTGTGGCGCTCGGTCGAATACTCAATGCGTACCTCATTTTTGGGCACGTTAGGCGCAATTTGCTTGGCCTACCCCATTTCTATTTGGCTACAACAAACGCTACCTGCAAGGAATGCGATCGTAGCAACTCTCCGTGCTCCCATGTTTGTTCCGGGTCTAGTTGCAGCATTTTTGTTGATGAATGTGATTGCCTACCATGGCATCTTCAATGAGGCACTTCTGTCTTTAGGTATTATTGATGAGCCACTTCGAATGGCCAATGATAAGTTCGGCTGGAGTATCATCATATTGCAGATTTGGAAAAACTTACCGTTTGCCCTGATCCTGTTAACGGGTTCTATTGCGAGTATCCGTACCGATATACTGCATGCCTCACAAGATCTCGGGGCGACACGCTGGAAGCGTTTCCGTCAGGTGATTTTCCCACTGACAATCCCAGCAATGCAGGCATCATCCATCCTGATTTTTATTGGTGCTTTGGGGGATTTCTCTTTTGCATCTGTAGCAGGTTCGCGTAGCAGTTACTCACTTTCAATGCTGATGAACATTACAGCAACTCAGTACTACGAATGGGAAAACGCAGCTGTTATTGCCATCATCATCATGATACTTGCAGCATTGAGTGCCGTGGCTATTACATTGCTGACTCAGCCATTTGCCACTAAGAAAAAACCACTGTTGCAGGAGGCTGTCGCATGACCCCGATAACAGCTAATGGTAAAAAAATTGCCATTATTTCAATTAGCTTTTTCTTCATCGTTAATATTCTTTGGCTGGCATTGCCTTTCGGGATGGCGATTCTATGGTCACTGGTTGACCCAGAGCACCCTTGGAGCTATCCGGACATGTTCCCACAGGTACTCTCCTTTGGTCGCTGGGTACAGGTGTGGCAAACCACCTCACTGCCTGAAGCGCTCGCCAATAGCTACATGGTTGCGCCCGCGGTTGCATTACTGACACTGACGCTGGCAATGCCAACAGCCTATGCCTTTGGTCGCTTAACCTTCCGTGGTAAGAAAATTGCTGAGATGGTGTCGCTGCTACCAATGGTTATGCCTTCTATGATCCTTGCGGTGTTCTTCAGCTCGATGCTATTAGAACTAGGCATGACTAACCCGTACCTCAACATTGTACTGGCTCATACTGTTTTAGCCTTGCCTTATGCTATTCGAATATTGTCAGCAGGCTTTAAAGCCATCCCACAAGACTTAATTGATGCCTGTGCGGACATGGGAACCGGTAAAATTGGACTGTTTAAGCATGCCTTTTTACCCATGCTCAAGCCTAGCCTACTCGCATCATTCATTTTCTGTCTGGTGATCAGTATTGAAGAATTCAATATGGCCTACGTACTAGGTGCACCTGACTTCATTACGATCCCAACCATTTTGTATTCGTTCCTAGGATACTCATTCATTCGGCCTGATGCTGCCGTGGTTTCACTGATTCTCGTGATCCCAAATGTGATCCTGATGTTGATCATCGAGCGGTTGTTAAAAGGTAACTACCTGTCTCAATCCACAGGTAAAGCTTAATTTCTAGTGTAGAGGAAATACTGATGTCATTTAAAAAAGCAGCTTTAGGGACAACACTGACTGTACTGGCAACCGCCTCATTTTCAGCATTGGCGTATGACGTCAATGAGATGAGCTGGGGAGAAATAGAAGCACAAGCTAAAAAAGAAGGTAACATCACGTTTGCTGTTTGGTACCTTCAGCCTCAGTGGCGCGAATTTGTTAAAGATTTCGAGCAAGACACAGGGATCAAAGTGCGTATCCCTGAAGGTACTCACGACGGTAACCGTAATAAGCTAATGGCTGAAAGTCGCCGTGATAAGGGCAGTATTGATGTTTTGGCCATCGGTCCAACAAGTATTGACGTTATTAATAAAGAATCAACATTACTACCACTAGAAAAATTGCCTGAATTCAAGCAACTGACCACCCGTGCTGAAGGGGTTGAGTCTGAAGGCTACGCGGTTACTTTCTGGGGCAACCAAACGGGCTTAGCGTATGATCCTATGCGTGTCGACGAAGCAACATTACCTCAGAGCTTTGAGGAAATGGAAGCCTTTATCAGTAACAATCCAATGGCCTTTGGGGTAAACGATCCTAACGGTGGTGGTGCAGGTCTACGCTTTATCGAATCTACCATTCGTCATGTGTCAGGCGACGCAGAGCAAGGCGAAAAGGTTGACCGTAAGATCATCAAGAGTTGGAGCACCGCTTGGGATTGGTTCCAGAACAACAAAGAAGACATGCTGATCACCGCATCTAACGCCGACAGCCTGACTCGCATCAACGATGGTGAAATTACGATAGCACCCGCATGGGAAGACCACTTAGCCGCACTACAGCAGCAAGGTGCAATCACTGACCGTATTAAGTTCTACATCCCTGAATTTGGTATGTCCGGTGGCGGTAACTTCGTAACAGTACCAAGCAATGGCCAGAAAAAAGCAGCGTCACTGGTATTTATAAACTGGTTAACGTCTGCCGATACACAGGCTGCATTGAATAAAACATTTGGTATTGCACCCCAGCATCCAGAAGCTGATTCAAGCAATGCGCTTATCCCAACGGAAATGCGTGCTCTGGCGACAGAACCTTTCAATGCTGATTATGCAGCTGAGCTGAAAAAACAATTCACTCGTAACGTATTAATGCGGTAATTCGAAATTGTAACCATTACTCAAGAAAAGGAAGCATTGCTTCCTTTTCTTTTTTGTAAACAAGGAAGGCCTATGCTTAACAACGCTATTCTTAACGAACTGATCCAGATTGTTCACGATGTCGCACAAGCGGAAATTACCCCTCACTTTCGTAACCTCGATACGAATGCCATTGCAGCTAAAGACTTTCACAGTGATTTAGTCACCATTGCCGATCAAAATGCTGAAGCAAGAATCAGCGAAAAAGTGCGCGAACTTCTTCCTGATGCACTGATTATTGGTGAAGAGGCGGTTTCCGAAAATCCACAGCTTCTTGAAAAACTAAATTCTGCCGAGCTGGCGGTGATTATTGACCCAGTGGACGGAACATGGAATTTCGCCAATCACCTACCGGTCTTTGGGGTCATTCTCGCGGTAGTCATTAACGGTGAAACTCAGTTCGGCCTGCTGTACGACCCAATAGCTGATGACTGGGTACAAGCAGAGCGTGGTAAGGGCGCTTATTATCAACGGCCAGACGGTTTCAGCCAACGGCTCACTATAAATGCAGAAACAGAACTCGATAAAATGACTGGGTGTTTATCTTTGTCGATGTTTGAGCACAGCCACCGACAACACGTTGCCAGCCAAACCGTTCACTTCGAGCGTATTATGGCCTTAGGCTGTTCATGCTTTGAGTACCGTTTACTGGCGACCAGTAGCTTTTCCTTTGTGCTCACTTCATCTCTTAAACCGTGGGATCACGCCGCAGGTCAGCTTGTTCACCAAGAAGCGGGCGGGTATTCGGCTTTATTAGATGGGCAAGAATATAAGCCGACCTTAAGCCATGGCAATCTGCTTTTAGCGCCAGATAAGCAAACATGGGAAAAGCTGCAAACAACTTTTTCACCCTACGAACCAAAGTAACGTCCGTATATCATCAAGAACAACAGCCCTCTAGCACTATATCGTTCAATACTCGCTTTGCGGGCTGTTATTTAGAGATAAGCTTTTACATCAGATAACCCAGTCAATATAGCCGTTGCACGCTCGGCAACATCATCAGCTGGCAATAATAAGTCAGGGATCATAATTGCGTGGCAACCAGCATCTAAACCTGCACGCATACCATTATTAGAGTCTTCTAACACCAAGCAGTTATCCGGCTCAATGCCAAGTTGCTCACTCGCCATTTGATAACAATCTGGGGCTGGTTTACCGTTACTCACATCTTCAGACGTGATAACCACATCAAACTGAGCTAGATAGTCTGAGCCGGCAAAGTGGTGCTTAACTTGAGCCAAACCCGACGATGTTACTAACGCACACTTTAGCTGTAGTTGCTTCAAATGGAGGAATAGCATGTCAAAGCCCGCTTTATAAGCGATGCCGTTCTCTTGCTCTGCTTTAAACATCGCGTCACGTACTTGTATGAACCGCTCGATATCAAGTGCGTCACCAAATTTACTGACGATGCGGCGCTCACACTCGGCATCTTGAACACCAATGAAAGACTGGTAATCAGCATTGGTTAACACCAAATCCTGCTCATTGGCGGCATACTGCCAGCTCAGTTTGTATAAGCCTTCTGTGTCGAAAATCAGCCCGTCCATATCGAACAATACTGCTTTAATATCCATTACATCTCCATCAATTGCTAACCCGTTAATCGAGGCTATCTATAACTTTACCCTCCAATCGCTAAACGAGAGGTTAATACGGATAAACCTCCTTATGTTGCAGTGATATTGCCAATGAACGCGTCCTTTCAACTGAAAAGTTTGGTTGCTTAAAATAAAGTGTCTATTGGACAAGCCGTGCGTAGGGCTAAATAAATATCACCAAATTCAACATCAAAAATACTACCATGCTAACGACAGTGGTCAGCAGCACATTCTTGGTTTTCCAAGCCAGTAATGCCGCTAAGCCTGCCGACCATAAATACGGATTATCCAGTGCTAGCCACAAGCCTCCCCCTTCAGGCATAAACACGATGGGCACCCAGATAGCTGTCAGTACCGCTGGACTGGAGTATTTCAATAAACGCTGTAATTCAGGGTTAACTTTCAATGGCAGACGAGGCTCCAAAAATAGATAACGGCTTAAAAACACCAATGCTGTCATCGCCAATATAGAGAATATGATCATCCCTGTTCTCCTTGCCATTTCTCAGAAAAATAGCCCGCCAACATGCCGCCCAAACTAGCTATCATCAATGACCCGTCAATATCGAAGAAATTCAGGGAAATAGACAACCCCATCGCAACCATTACAGCAGCAACAACAGGAAAACTAACAACATGTGGAATCACCAAAGCAATGAAAGTCGCCGCAACAGCAAACTCCAATCCCAGTTCATTCAACGTAGGAATATAGCTGCCCGCTACAATTCCGACCAAGGTCGCGGCATTCCAAGCAAGATAGAAACTTAACCCCGCACCGAGCGCATACCAACGATTAAATTGCTTTTTTGACTGCTGACCACAAATCGCAAACAGCTCATCAGTCAACAAAAAACCTAATCCCAATCGCCAACGCAATGGCATCGGGCTGATTTTCTCTCGCATTGAGACACTGTAAAGCAAGTGCCTAGAGGTAATGAAAAAGGTTGCTAGCAGCATAGAGACAAGCCCCGTTCCCGCTTTAAACATGCCTGTAGCCACCAGCTGTGCCGAGCCTGCAAATAAGATGGCTGACATAGCCTGACTCTCCAAAGGGTTCAGCCCTGCATCTATGGCAAAAGAACCAGCAAGTAACCCCCATGGGATCACAGCCACACTGAGCGGCAGCATTGCCAAGGCACCTTGTCCAAATAACCTCGCGGGAGTAGCCAGTTCGGTGTTATTCACTAATGTTGTATCCATAATTTATCTTCTTGCGTCATCATGACGTTATATCGCCATAACGGCCTCACAAATACTTGTACAAAATTGCCCAATAAAGCACTAGACAAGCGATTGGGTGTATTGCCTTGGCGTGATCCCCATTGCCCGTTTAAAGTGCCGATGAAAATGGCTCTGATCATGAAAACCGGCTTCTTGCGCAGCACCTGAAATATTGTGCCCAGCACGAAGTAACCTTTTGGCATACCGCAAGCGGCTTTGGATTTGGTAGGCATGAGGTGGGCATCCGAATTCCTTTTGAAACGCACGTACCAAGTAATAGGGGCTATAACCTGCCAAGGTGGCTAACTCTTCAAGAGAAACATCTGACTGAGGAAAGTCATCGAGGAAGGTCTTCACCAACAATACTTGCTTCTGGCTTCTTGTGTGTGGTTCAAAATCATTACGGCTTCTGCTGTGCTTTGCCATTAACTTAACAAGTGCACCGTAGATCAATGTTTCACGTAACAAACGATTATCTGAATTTTCCAAGGTAGAAAAGACCAATCGTAACTGCAGTGCGACTTCTGGGTCATGTACGACTGGCTCGGGGAAATAGGGGATCGAAGAATGTGCACCTATCCCATCGGTCATTACCGCAAACTGCTCTGGTAACGGGTACATTGCCTTATATTCCCAGCCACCTTCCGTTGCCGCATGACCGGTATGTACCTCATCGGCATTAACCAAAATAATATGGTCTTTAGGCGCAACATGATTACCACCGGTACGATAAAAACGCTGCGCACCCTTTTCAATCACACCAATGGTGTAACCCTCATGACTATGGCGCGAGAAATTCTGCTGCTTATATTTCGCCTGCAACACCTCAAGCCCACCTAGCTCATCGGCAACCGTAAAGCTCACATCTTCTTTGAATTGTTTAGTTTGTTCTGACATTGCTTACTCACTATTCCTTGTGGTGCCAGTCTAGCTTATCCGCCTTTGCAAATTTTGTACAAAATTGCCTTCTTCAACACAGTGAACGGGCAATGACCAACTGATGCCCAGTTTCAACCCTCTAACTTCGGCAACTGCTTCACACTTTAACCAATTGATTACTAATAAGGATTGCCGCCTGAATTGACAAACGGCATGGTAATGGCAAATATTCCTCATCTTTCAAGGTTCTTCATGACAGCTAATGGCCACCCACATTTTTATGTTGGCACCTACACTGATGCACCGAGTACTAGTTCGGGCGTCGCACTCGTCTCTCTTAATCCAGACACAGGTGAACTAAAGCGCTTAGATGATACTGTTACTTTACGCAATCCGTCTTATCTTACTTCGACAGAGCAAGGGCTATACACCTTTAGCGAAATCGCAAAAGAAGAAGGCGCAGCACTTCAGTTCATTTCATCCAATAAATGCTGTGCGCTACCGATAGCAGGAGATTACCCTTGCCATATCGCTATCAAAGCGCCTTATCTTGCTATTGCCAATTACGGCTCTGGTAATGTTAGCGTGTATCAACTCGATGAAGCGGGTAAGCCTTTACAAGCTATATCTGAATTATACGTTGAAGGAAATGGGCCAAACAAAGATCGCCAGCAAGCTCCCCACGCCCATCAAGTCACCTTTCTCAAGCACTCTAACCAATTGGCAGTTGTTGATCTCGGCTCAGATCAAATTCATCTTTATAGTCATGGTTCCGAAACAGCTGAAAATAGCTTCAACTTAGTACAAAGCATCGTCATACCTGCAGGCTCTGGTCCTCGTCACTTAGTGTTTAACCAAAGCGAAACGCTTGCATACGTGGTGTGCGAGCTATCTGAAACTTTAATTGTTCTATCTAAATGTGAAGATAAATGGCATGTGACACACCAGTGTGATTTATTAAGTGATTCTGAAAAGGGAGAAGCCGCATCAGCCATTCACCTCTGCCCTGATGAGACGTTTTTATATGTGTCTTGCCGAGCACAAAATAAAATAAGTCTGTTTGACGTATCAGGTGCACAACCAGTCAGGCTTGCCGCGTACGATTGCGGTGGCGCTTTTCCAAGAGACTTTACCTTGTCTGCCGACGGGCAGTGGTTGCTCGTGGCTAATCAACATTCAGACAACATCACTAGCTTTCGCAGAAACAAGGAAACAGGAGAGATTACTCCGACCGAGCATCAGTGCAATATTGGTGCGCCAGTTTGTCTGGTAGAAATGGTGGGATAAAAATTGTGGCTAGTTACTAACGAATGATGCCTCAACGAGAGGCATCATCATCGCCATTAAACGGCTTTCAACTCAGCGAGCACATGATGCAGCGAAGGGGCAATCTTATGGCCAAGCTGACGTACTTCTTCACAAGGCTCAACCAAATCAGGGATCTGGAAAGAGATCATGTTCGCAGCAACCGATGAACGAACGCCATTATTAGAGTCTTCGAATGCCAAACACTTCTTCGGATCAACATTAAGACGGCTGGCAGCCAACAAGTAAATTTCAGGATCTGGCTTGCCTTGGCTAACTTCACAACCAGTGGTCAGGTTATCAATGTATTTAGCGAGCCCTGCCAGTTCTAATTTTTTCTTGGCCACCTCTTTTTCTGTCGAGGTGGCAACAGCGACGGGCAAGCCTTGCGCTTTCAACCACTCTAATAGCTCAACCACCCCATCTTTCACAGGGATTGCTTGATGTTGCACTACCGCGTTATAACGGGTGCGCCATTCATTATGCAAACGGTCTAAATTATCCCCATAGGCTTTACGGAAAATGGCTTCAATGCCCGCAGCATTACGGCCAATGATAGACAGGTAAACATCTTCATAAAAAGGGAGGTTTTGCACTTCGCAAGCTTCTTTGAAGATACGCATACATACGCGCTCGGTATCGAGAAGCAAACCATCCATATCGAAAATAGCAGCTTGATAGTTCATTGCTTTACAGACTTATTGATTGAGACGGTGCATTTTGACACAAGCCAGCGCCTTTTTCTTGAAAAATAGCGCCATCGCGAATAACGGTAACCACAAATACTGATACGCCCAAAATAACAAAAGGCAGCACACTAGGCTGCCTATTCACTCAAGATAATGTCACACAACGTTAATCTTATATAAGGTTGTACCGGACTTACTCAAAAACGGAACACAACACGTATTGCTTGCACCCATCCCCATAAACTGAAACCGATAAGCGTAGACATAAATAAAGCTGAGAATAATAGTTCCATAACAGTTCAATCCACCACGTGATTGGCAATAACGTGGTTTTATTATCTACAAATCGACCACAAACCCAAGATAAACAACTACATTAAGTGCATTTACGTGATATGAAACACAGATAGTAAGAATGGCATTCTTTTACCGATGATAAAAGCAGCAATCGGCTTGCGCTGGTATTGTTTTATAAGACAATTTACTCTACTGATATTGCGCCGATGTAATAAACTGTCCAAAGGTCTCGCACCAGACAATAACGGTGTTGTATTGAGCAATATCGACCGAATTATCAAGCTCAACCATAAAGCTGTTGAACGTTTTAATCTCACCGACTTTTACCATCGACATTTTTAAGCGATTAAAGTCCGATTCGGTTTCAACAAACTCTGGCGATAGGTACAGCTTATAGTCAGGTCCCGGAGCAAGCTCCCCCACAAAGCTGATCGCATTTGGTGAAATCGATACTTCACCTTCCCCCCAATGAAGAAAATCGCTGTCTTGGCGATCTTTTTCAAAGACAGCAGTAAACTGCGCATCTTGCTGAATAGATGATATTGCTGCGGCAGGAGGTGCCTCGGGGGCAATTAATATAGGTAGGGCATAAATCCCAAGGGCAAACCCTATCGCAACCGCTATAATATGACTTGAAAATAAAGCTAAAAATCGTTTCATACTTTCCTCGTAACTTCCTTGTACCCGACATTTAAACAACTATAGCAAATCAGTAAGATATGAGGATAAAGCGTGAAGAATGCACGTGTCGCCTAAAAACGACACATACACATACACATACCAAACCGATAAAAACCAATGTAATTTAACATGTTTTAAATGCGCGTTATTTCACAGCAAATATCCAGAATATTGTATAACCCCTCGCAATAACCCCTTTGAATATTAAGTATAAAGTCCCCCGAGAACATCCAATGAAAAGCGCTATACCGCTTTGCCATCGTTTGCGATCTTAATTTAAGAATATTCCAAGCGACTTCATTTGGTTTATTTACGACTTATTTATTCACATCGAATAAAGGGTGACTAAAGCATGATAAAAATAAAAAAGAAACATGTCTGTTTCTGGGGAGCTTTGCTGTTTTTTTCCCAACTCATACTTTGGGTCACTGAGCTATCAAGCAGCCCAAACCGAAACAATATTCCATCAGTTATGAATGAACTGTGGCCATGGTATATCAGGATTCTTGTTCTGCTGCCGGGCTTATGTTTATTTTGCTACAGCCAATACCCACGTTCATCTGCAGGAAAAGTAGGGAGATGGGTATATCGATTCATACTTTGGATTTTGAAAATGAAGAAGCAACGCTAAATTGATAAACAACAAAACTGATCACAACAATTATAGCAAATCGCCTAAAACCGATAATGCTCGAAAGCTTTATTTAATGTATTCAGTACAGCCTGTCGAACCGGGCCAGCGGTATGCCGACGGGTTTGGATCACATCTATGGTCGTCATCCACCCTTCCGGTTCATACTCCACATTCAATATCGCTAACTTCCCTTGTTCGATATATGCTGAAGCAAGACGTTGTGGTGCAATGGCCCACCCTAGCCCCTCAGAAGCAAGATCCAACAGCAATTGGTGGGTATTGGCATGCCAAACCTGAGAGCTGATTGCGTAACTAAACCAAAGCTCTTGTCCTGATGAAGCACGTTGGACTATCTGGCGGTAATTTCTTAAATCAGAATCTTTCAATACCGACATATACGCTAATGGATGTGAGGGAGCCGCAAGCGTGACGAATCGATTATAGCCTAACGTCGAAAACTCGGTGTTTTCTTGCATTTTCCCATCAGCATAGACGACACCGATATGTGCACTGCCTTCACTCACCATAGCCCGAATATCAAATGTCGAAGAAGATAAGAGTTCAATATTGGTCATCGGATATTGCTCACCAATTTCGGCTAATTGACGTAGCAGCGCCGGCTCAAGCAGGCTCTCTTCAATGGCTATAATCAATGCGTGCTCTTCGGCGGCGTCGAGTGCTGCGACCTTCTGATCTAACCGTTGTTGCTGTAACAATATTGAGCGTGCTATCGGCAATAGTGCTTCACCTTCAACCGTCAATTTTGGCGTATTGCCACTGCGGTCAAACAAGGATTGGTTTAAAGCGATTTCAAGGTTTGAAATAGATTGGCTAACACCTGACTGTGCACGCTTAAGCTTTCTTGCCGCCGCAGAAATCGAACCGCAATCACACACTGCAACAAACATCTTTAATTGCTCAAAACTATACATCGTCTTTAATTTCCTCGTTTCACGCTACTAAGCCAGAACAATAAAGAGTGTATCTTATAAAGACAAGAAGAAGACCCAGATAAAACCATCTGTAGAATAGAATTTGTTAGCCGTAGATGGCTGCTCAAAATAAAAATGGTTAGCGATTCTACTTATGATTCATCTATCATGACTAAGCACAAAATCATAAATATCAGCAACTAACCAAACATATATCAACCTAAATAAATACATCGCATGATAAGACGCTACGACTGCAGTTCCAGTTTATCTGTTAATACACAGTCACGTAGTGATAGAGCGGGATTAGAAAGCAATGCACTGTCCATCGTAGCATGGGTGTGAATGAGTTTTTTCCCCTGCATAAAGTCTGCGGGGCTATTGATACACTCCACCGATACTAAGCGATTATTATTCAGATGAAAAACCGATAAGCCATTTGCGTTATTAGACTTTCTCACCACTTGGCTAGTTGCGGTATTTTTCATACCCGCGATTTGAAGTTTATATTCATACTGATCTGACCAAAACCACGGCGTCTCTTCCGGTTTGTTCGGTTTCTTCACTATGTTGTTAGCCACAACTTTAGCTTGTTCTAACGCATTCTGGACACTTTCTAATCGTAGGTTAGTTTTTGAAACTGACACATAGCGATTCGCTACATCTCCAATGGCAAAAATATGTAGATCATTGGTTCTAGAATCCCGATCAACAGTGATCCCGTTTGAACATTGAATGCCTGCATCGCTCGCGAGATCAGTATTGGGGATCGCGCCAATACCTACTACAGCAATATCGCAGTCAACCTTTTGACCGTTTGAAAGGCTAACGCTCTCCAGTTGACCATTCGTATGATTAAAATCCGTTACGCTAGCACTCAGTAAGAAATTAACACCTTGTTCCTGATGCGCGTTCAAGAGAAAGCCGGATAAATGGTTTGATGCTACGCGTGAAAGTAATGTCGGCTCTTGCTCTATGACCGTCACATCCCCGCCTAAACTGCGTGCTGATGCCGCAACTTCAAGACCAATATATCCACCGCCAATAATCGCCACTTTCGTGTCAGAGTTAATGCCTGACTTTAAGCGTTCTGCATCGTCAATGCTGCGTAGGTATATAATGCCGTTACTGTCTTTCCCTGGAATAGTTAAAACACGGGGTCTTGAACCTGTCGCAATAATTAAATATTCGTAATTCAATGTTTCACCACATGCAGTCTCAACCGCTCTATTACTACGATCAATACGAGTGACACTCGTGCTCAGCTTAACATCGATGTTTTTTTCTTGATAAAAAGCATTTGGTCTAAGTAAGAGGCTGTTTGAATCTGCCGTTCCCTTAATATACGCCTTAGAGAGCGGCGGACGCTGATAAGGTGGTGTAGACTCAGAGCCAATAATCGTTATTGAACCAGTAAAGCCGTACTGTCGAAGAAATGCAGCTGCAGAGCCACCAGCATGCCCTCCACCAATAATTACTACGCGTTGTTTTTCCATGTTGTCACCAACTCTTATAATTGAGGAAGAAAATAGGCGGTTTCATCACATCCTATGAAACCACCTTTATTGCCTTTATTTGTTAACTTCTTCTTTTGGTAAACGTAAGACAAGTATGCAACTTACGACTAAGAACATTGCGAATGTAATCAGACCTACGCTAGAAGAATCTGTCAGTTCTTTTAGCCATCCAAGAACAGACGTTGCAACGAAGCCACCAATGTTCGCAACAGAGGTAATTAAAGCGATTCCCACCGCTGCCGCCGCGCCTCTGAGGAACGTACCAGGCAAACACCAAAATACAGAATACGTTGCGACAATACCCACATTAGCTAACGTAAAGCATAAAACCGTCATCATTAGGTTATCAGTAAAGAAAGTACTGAGAACAAGACCAGTCGCACCAATAAATAGCGGTACAGCCAAATGCCATCGGCGCTCTCGGTGCTTATCTGAACTCATCCCATTAAGCAGTAGGAAGACCAAAGCAAATGCATGTGGTATTGCAGTTAAGTAACCAATTTCGGACATACTGGTTGCACCCGCTTCTCGAATGAGCGTAGGCAGCCAAAAACTAATTGCATATGTCCCCATCATAAAGCTCATATCAACAAAGCATAAAAGCCATACTCGACCCGATGTTAAAGCATCTCTGACAGAGTGCTTCTGCTTCACATCCAGATGATCTTGTTCTAGGTTATGCTGCAGCTCTTCTTTCTCTTCATCGTTCAGCCATTTCGCACTTTTAATACCGTCAGGCAAGAAAATAAAGACTAGGAAACCTAAGATAACGGACGGCAATGCTTCAAGGAAATAAAGCCATTGCCAACCTGCAAAACCTCTTGCGCCATCAAACGCTTCCATAATCCAGCCTGATAATGGGCTACCGATCAGCGCCGCAGCAGGTAGGCCCATCATAAAGAGCCCAATAATTTTCCCGCGTTTATAGGTTGGATACCAGTAAGTGAGGTAAAGTAAAACGCCAGGAACAAAACCGGCTTCAGCCACACCTAAAAGAAAACGAACAATATAAAATTGTGTGGGTGTGGTAACGAGCATTGTCGCACCAGACAATAACCCCCAGGTGATCATTATTCTTGCGATCCACCATCTTGCCCCAACTTTTTGCAGAATAAGATTACTGGGTATTTCAAAGACAACATAGCCAATGAAAAATAAGCCAGCCCCCAATCCATAAACAGCTTCGCTAAAACCTAAATCACCAGCCATTTGTAATTTAGCAAGGCCAACATTAATTCTATCTAAATAAGCCGCAAAGTAACACAAGCAAAAAAAAGGAATAAGTTTCCATGTAACTTTACTATATAACTGGTCTGTTGATGGTCTGGTAATAGCTATTTCGTTATTGTTCATATTGCTTCCTAAATATATTGCCATTACTGCATGTTGTTATTAATAATATTACAGACATACAGCGCCTAAAAATAAACATTTATGAGGCAAGGCTATCCGGTCAATGGAAATATTTATTGATAAGTTTTTATCACAATGAAAATGCTGAGATAAAGTGGGCTTAGCCCACTAGAACGACGAATCCTGCACATGAATAACAAGGCCATCAAGCGAATCATTCACTTGTATCTGGCATGCTAACCTTGAGTGTATTGTAGGGTTTTCTGTTTCTTCGAGCGTTAGTTGCTCTACCTCCTCTGCAGGAGGGATTTTTGAGAACCAAGCCTCATCAACTCTAATATGACATGTTGCACAAACACACGCACCACCGCATTCAGCTTCAATTCCGTTGATGTCGTTATTAATTGCTCCCTGCATCAAACTTTGCCCGTTTTCAACGTAAACTTTACGGCTATTACCATCAGGTTCAATATATGTTATTTCGGCCATTACTCTTCCTCACTTTAATTTATAATTTTATATTTAACTTATTTATTTAATTCATCCCATATTTTTCTTATAAACTTCGCTGCTTCTACATTTTGTTCGAATAAATTATATTTGGCACCTAAGCCATAGTCTGGTAAGTTAATCATTTCGGTTGTTATATATTTTAATGGACTATTAGGGGTGTTCTTATGATATTTCAATGCTTTTCTAATTGCTTCTTTTGACGGCTCAAGTAAATAAGCGTTCCACTCTGAATGCCATTCCCCTTCTTTCGGCTTAACGATTGGGTATTGAATGCCGCGAGCATATTCTTCATCATTCACTTTATGCCACAGATTTTTAGGTTGATTCGGCGCAACAGTTCTTAACTGTAACCATTTAACAATGCCCATGTTTAACCATTTATCACATAAAGAATCAGGCTCAAACGGGTCCAGAATTACCTCACCACGAGCTACGGCCTCTCGCACCCCTGATAACTCAAGTTCTTCAGGGTTGCCAATTTTGAAATTAACATGGCTGTAATCCAGCGTGAAGTTAAATGGGATCCCTCGTGCTTGAACAAGTTCAGCCACTTCCTGAACTCGGAGGAAGTCCTCTGTCCACATATTCACATGGAGTTCAAAGGTCGGCTCAACACCTAGGCTCATCCCTTTATCATAGGTGCTTAAATAATGGTCACAAAGCTCTTCATTCGTTAATTCATGCCCATCTTTATGGTGCTTGAAAGTCATTATGTTATGGCAGCTCGCGCCGATTTCTTGGCATATACGTAAATTATCATCCAGTAAGGCATCATCTTCGCCAAGCTGATAAAACCAACTCGCGGTATGAACAGGAAGATTAAAAGTCTCTATCGCATGTTTATATTCATCGATATTAGAGCGCAACGGAATACGATCAAAATAATCAAACACACCAGATTCACTAACCAATTTAAATTGTTCGTATATCGATAGTTCATCGAGCGATATAGGTTTATCTAGGGATGACAATTGCACCCCTCTTCCATTACAACCGAGTAAAAAAGGTTTTGAGTTCATAATATTAACCGTTCGAAGTGATTGGAATTAGCAGTTCATTGTTTGCATCAGTGCTCGCTTCAGCATTAATCATGTTATCGACAATACGGCGCATTCTTGCAGGTGCAGCATCAATCGCAATTTTCAGCCTTTTACGATCTGGATGTTGTATTTCTTTCTCTTGAATTGCTTCAAGGATCTCTTTATCTTCATCGAATGCCAGCCTAAAGTCGGCCGATAGTGCCTTATTGGTTTGCTCGTCAGCCTGGAAGTTTTTAATGTGTAACCAATGATCAATCGAGTTAAATTCATCGACTGGCGTCATGAAATGGCAAGCTAGCACTTGCATTGCTCCCTCTCGATTCCCTTCCTGCGCACCCGTACCTGTTTCCGCGCTGCCAAAATCGATAATGGCAATACTTGGTGCGTAATAATGATAATAATGCCAACGATCAACATTACCTTTGAAGTTACCGTACTTTTCAAAAATAGGGATCGCAGGCGCATCGATAATCCAACGCCATGTCAGAATCTTCTTCTCTTCAACTTTATGATGCACTGGAATATCTTCACTTGCAGCATTACCCAATGTACTTAGGTGTACAAAACTCACGTGTGCAGGATCACATAGGTTATCAGCAAGACTTAAATAATTTGCTTTGATTTCAAGTGCGTCCCCCTCTACAACGCTCCAGTCTTCAGAGTTGTATTCAGGAATATCAATGATCTCTGATGGATCAGCAAGGCTTGCCTCCCCCATCCAAATCCAAACAAGACCCAATTTTTCATGGGTTGGATAAGTACGTACTTTCGCACTACGCGGAATGATGTCTTGCCCCGGTACACGAATACACTCGCCGGAACAATTAAAAGTAACGCCGTGGTATCCACATTCAATGTCATCACCTTTCAGCTTACCTTTCGATAAAGGGAGTAAACGGTGCGGACACATATCTTCCATCGCAATAACAGCATTATTACTATTCCGATAAAGGACAACATCTTGCTCGGTAATTCTGTGCTTAGATAATGCTTGTTCAACGTCACGTGACCACGTGAGTGGATACCAAGTATTTAATACATAATCTGCCATGAGTAACTCCTTTCTCATTATTATTTATAAATTGCTTTCGTGTTCAGCGAAATCATTCATATCTTCACTTCACCATTGACGCATCTGGTGCAACAATATCCCCTTTAATAACAACGGGCGCATCATCTAGGTAAATACTGCAACCCCTTAGCGGGATATCCATGTGGCAAGGTGTTTTACGTGTACCACCTACTTCTGTATTTGGTCCAGTTGAAAATAAAAAGTTACCGTAAAAAGCACGAGCATCCATGCACATACCATCATTTTTGTCATGTAAACCCATGGCAGTCCATTGTGCGCGAGGTTGTAATCCCCACCCAATATGAGAAATCCCGAATGCCTCAGGATCATTAAAATAGTCCATATATTCACGTAAATACTCGGCCTCAAAGCCACCAGTAATATTGGTAATAAAGCCTTTTTCAATTTCGAGGGTTATTTTTTCTCGGGTGTAACTTTTAAAGGGTAATAAAATGTCACCTTTATCAATAACAATTATACCTTCTGCCGTTTCTTCATTTGGCCATGTAAATAAGAAACCACTTGGCCAGTGATCCCACCGTCCAGGTTTGTCCGCATAGCCATATTCTGTAACCGCAGGGTATTGCCCCAGCTGTACACGGAAATTAGTACCCGCTTCGGATGTAACTGTCATTGAAGATGCTTGTTGCAATAATGCCTGAGAAGCTTCTACCCGCAACTTATCTTCTTTCGTTGGCAACATTCTGGCTAAGACTTCAGGCGGCTCCACAGCAAGTAAGATGCGTGTCCCTGTCTTTAAGATCTGCTCCTGCTCGGGAGAGTGGAGCAACATCATCGTATCTACAATCAAATCAGCGGCTTCTAGTGCTCTTTGCGCTGCAATATTTCCCGTTAATGGCGTGTCACCACAATAAGCCGTTAAGTCATTCCCCATCGCTACAGGATGATTAAATGCTGGCAGCTCGACTTTATATACTTTTGCACCTAAACGCTGCGCGGCATCAAACGCTGCTTTCACTGTACGTTGATCAGAATAATGACTAGAGAGTATTGCGACAGATTGCGAGTGGTCAACACAAGACAGTTCAAGTACATGCTCAAACATTTGCGTTAATTGTGAGTCACTAACTGGCATTTCCTTCACTCCTTTGAAATTAAATATTTGCTATGTATAACCAAGTTCCCGACTTGCTCATGTATAGCGTATACGCTCATTGATGACTTCAATTGTATGCACAATGTTAAAAAATATGCACCTATAAATTGTAAAAAAACAACACCCACATCGGTAACAAAAAACAAACCAACAAATAAACCACTGATTAATAATAAAAAACACTGCAATTTGATAATATTGCAATTTATATAAATGTGATGAATGTTCAATACGTACAAGTTAACGATAATTTAACATTGTCAATTTATAGTGTGTACGCTACAAATTAATAACAGGAAGGCTAAGGCAACACACTTAGCGGGTTGGTAGATATTTAGATCAAATAATATGAAGAAGGAATTCGAATGAGTGGCTTTAAATCAAATAAGAAAATAGCAATCGTTGGGGCAGGCTTAGGTGGGGCAGCGGCAGCAGCTTTGTTACAGCAGGCAGGGTATAAAGTTGATGTGTATGAGCAAGCTCAAAGCTTTAACCGCTTGGGCGCAGGTATCCATATTGGCCCTAACGTGATGAAAATATTCAGACGTCTGGGGATGGAAGACAAACTAAATTTGATGAGTTCACACCCCGACTTCTGGTTCAGCCGTGACGGCCGCACTGGCGAATATATGTCAAGGATCCCGTTGGGTGAGTTTGCAAAGAAAGAGTACGGTGCTTCTTATATTACTGTTCACCGTGGTGACCTCCATGCAATGCAAATTGACGCCATCCAAGATGGAACAATGCATTTCGGTAAAGGGCTCGAAGCGATTGATGATGGTGGTGATGATGTATTACTGACATTCTCTGATGGCACAACAGCACGCGCTGACATCGTTATCGGTGCTGATGGTATCAATTCTAAAATCAGGGAGGTTCTGCTAGGCCCCGAGCAGCCTACATACAGTGGCTGGGTTGCACACCGAGCATTAATAACAGGAGAGCAATTAGCCAAACATAATATGACGTTTGAGCCCTGTGTTAAATGGTGGAGTGAAGACCGCCATATGATGGTCTATTACACAACGGGCAAACGTGATGAATATTATTATGTGACAGGTGTACCTCAACCAGAATTAGATTTTGAAGGTTCATTTGTACAAAGTAGCCAAGAAGAAATGTACGAAGCATTCGAAGGTTACCACCCTACCGTTCAAGCTCTTATTGATTCCACCGAGTCTGTTACCCGCTGGGCGTTAAAAAATCGCAACCCATTGCCTCTATGGAGCCGCGGTCGTCTTGTCATGCTTGGTGACGCTTGCCACCCAATGAAGCCTCATATGGCGCAAGGTGCTTGTATGGCGATTGAAGATGCTGCAATGCTACTGCGCTGCTTTGATGAAGTGGGACTTGAAGATTATGAAACCGCTTTTGATCTTTATGAATCCAACCGTAAAGAACGAGCTTCACGTGTTCAACGTGTTTCCAATGCAAATACATGGCTGAAAGAGCAAGAAGATCCATCTTGGGTATATGACTACGACGTATACGCTGTTTCATTGAAGAGCGAGACACTAGCATGAGTTCAGCATTCTTAAACGGTGGCAATGTCCACGCTAACGGCATCAGACAGCACTACTTACGCTATGGTGGAAAAGGACCAAAAGTGCTGATTGTTCCTGGTATTACTAGCCCTGCGATTACGTGGGAGTTCGTTGCAGAACGTTTTGCGACACAGTTTGATACCTATGTACTCGATGTGCGAGGAAGGGGACTATCGTCTTCTGGCCCCGAGCTCGATTATGATCTTGATACTTGTGCCAAAGACATTGTGGATTTTGCTCAAGCGATGAAATTTGATGAATACACTTTGGTTGGCCATTCAATGGGAGCTCGTTTTGCCATACGCGCCGAGACAATGAGTCAAACCGGCTGTACCCAGCTGGTACTCATCGACCCCCCCGTTTCAGGCCCAGGTCGACGCGCTTACCCAAGCAAACTACCGTGGTATATCGACTCAATGGCTGAAGCGACGGCTGGGTGTGATACCGAAGCGATGCGTAAATACTGTGCAACGTGGACCGACGAACAACTCACTCTACGCGCTGAATGGTTACATACCTGTGATGAAAAAGCCGTTCGAGTAACCTATGACGGTTTTCATAATGACGATATCCATCAATATATTCCCAACATCACTATTCCGACACTACTTATGGTCGCAGGAAAAGGCGGAGTCATTGAACCCGTTGATGAAGCAGAAATGCGTGAGCTACTACCTTCTATCTCAATAGTTAAAGTAGAAAAAGCAGGGCATATGATCCCATGGGATGATCTCGATGGCTTCTTTGAACAATTAACCCCGTTCTTGGGTGTAAAACTATAGCGTTGCTAATTACCCGCATCAGGAAAATAAGTAAGGAAACTAACACCATGAGCAAATTATTCAAAATTGGCCAGATTGTCCCAAGTTCAAATGTAACAATGGAAACAGAAATCCCAGCCATGCTACTTGCGCGACAAGGCATACGCCCTGAGAGATTCACCTTCCACTCTAGCCGTATGCGCATGAAAACAGTCAGTAAAGAAGAACTCGCGGCAATGGATGCCGAATCTGATCGCTGTGCTTTGGAATTAAGTGATGCCAAAGTCGATGTACTCGGCTATGCCTGCCTAGTCGCAATAATGTCGATGGGTTTAGGTTATCACCGTGAATCACAAGCACGCCTCACGAAAGTGACCGAGTCGAATGATTCACCAACACCGGTAGTAACAAGTGCTGGCGCATTAGTCGAAGGCTTACACGCAATGGGCGCTAAACGTATTGTGTTAGTTGCCCCTTATATGAAGCCATTAACCCAAATGGTGGTTGACTATATCCAAGCTGAAGGTATTGACGTTGTTGACCATCGAGCATTAGAAATACCGAATAACCTCGATGTGGCCCGTCATGATCCAATGAACCTACCCGCTATCGTCGCAGAAATGGATACTAGTTCGGTTGATGCTGTCGTGCTATCAGCGTGTGTACAAATGCCTTCTCTTGCCGCGGTAACAACCGTCGAGCAGCAAACAGAAAAACCCGTTTTGACAGCAGCAATTGCGACCACCTACCGCATGCTCAAAGAATTGAACTTAGAGCCTGTCGTACCTGGTGCGGGTGCACTTTTATCAGGTGACTATAAATAACAGGGCATTAAATATGAGCGATATAAAGTCGAATAACGATGTGCTGAATAATTATCAGGGAGTGTGGGATACAAAAATAGGGTTCGGTGCTAAATCTGCCCTATTGCTTGTAGACTTCATGAAAGCATATACAACGCCCAATTCATTATTATATGCGCCCGATGTTGTAAATGCTGTAGCTAAAACGGAATCTGTTCTTAAGCAGGCAAGAAAAACCGGTGAAATGGTGATACATACCAACATTCGTTACCATTCACCCAGCTTTGCTGATGGCGGTACTTGGGTGAAGAAAGCCCCTGTCATGAGGGAGATGGTCGAAGGTAATATACTGGCAGAGTTTTGTCCAGGTGTAATTCCTCAAACCAATGAATTGGTGATAACAAAGCAGTATGCCAGTGCTTTCTTTGGTACAACATTAGCCTCAACATTAACGGCATCAGGGATCGATACTGTTGTGATTGCAGGGTGCTCAACAAGTGGCTGCGTTCGTGCAACGGCAGTAGATGCCATGCAACATGGCTTTCGAGTTATCGTGCTTGAGGATTGTGTTGGGGATCGCCACAAGTCTCCCCATGATGCTAATTTATTTGATATTAACAGTAAATATGGCGATGTCATCTCAAGTGCTGATTATCTCCAATATATTGGCGTTGTTGACACCGTATCGGCTTAATTAATTGATAGCGTTATTTTCATGACTTTCTAAAAGTATATTCAAAGTCTAATTTGTCATGCTTTTAGAATAGTCATAGCACCCTAGCGTAGAGTCTTATTTTTAATGGTTAATTATGGATAAGATTAACTAAGAATTATCGAAGGAAAGCACTGTATGCAAACTTCTTCTATTTATGCTCCCACTCTACAAACCGATGCCATTGAATTTTCAACTCTCAAAGTGATAGAGAGTAATATTAATAAGGCAGGGCCGCTACTTCCCATATTACATGACTTACAAGACACGTTCGGTTATATACCCCGTGTCGCCATAAAAGTAATATCACAGCAATTGCACCGATCAGAGGCCGATATTGATGGAGTGATCAGCTTCTATCATTATTTCCGCTTAACGCCACCAGCTAAAGTCGTTGTAAAAATATGCCAAGCTGAAGCATGCCAAGCCATGGGGGCCGTAAGTTTATGCAATAACATAAAAGAGTGGCTGCAAACAAAAGATTGCTCAGTTAAAAACGCTGTCGAAATTGAACCCATCTACTGCATGGGAAATTGCGCGTGTGCACCGAATGTGTGTGTCGGCGACGACCTGTATGGTCGAGCCAATATAGATTCAATTCAACACGCAATAACCCAGCAGTACACTTCGGAGGGAGAGGCCGATGAACGATAAAATATTCATCCCTAAAGATACCACCGCGATCTCCCTAGGAGCCGACCGTTTAGCCACATTACTTCAAAATCGTGGCGACGAATTTACCATGATACGTAACGGTTCCCGCGGCGCTTTTTGGTTAGAACCATTAGTGGAAGTTCATACCCCAAAAGGGCGTATCGCCTACCCTAACATGACCGTTGATAAGCTCACCGAACTATTAGAAGCCAAAGAAGCCTTCCTCTCAGGCGATCATGCTTATTGCTTAGGGTTAACCGAAGATATCCCTTACCTGAAAAAACAACAGCGTCTCACCTTCAAACGCGCAGGCATAGCTGATCCGACATCAATTGCAGACTATATAGCGATGAGTGGTTTTTTAGGGCTACGCAGAGCCATTCAATTAACCGACAAAGAGATTGTTGAAGAAGTCACTGAGTCAGGGCTTCGAGGCCGTGGTGGTGCCGCTTTCCCTGCGGGTATCAAATGGGAAACGGTGAGAACAGCCAACGCAGGAACAGGTGGTAAATATATTGTTTGTAATGCCGACGAAGGGGATTCGGGGACGTTTGCCGATCGCCTCGTCATGGAATCTGACCCGTTTATGCTAATAGAAGGAATGGTGATTGCAGGTTTGGCCGTCGGCGCGACCAAAGGGTATGTCTACATTCGCTCGGAATATAAACATGCCTTTAATATCATGAATGAAGCAATAAATCTTGCCGTAGGCAATGGCTATCTCGGAAACAATATTCTGGATTCAGGAAAAACGTTCCACTTAGAACTTCGACTGGGTGCCGGGGCCTATATTTGTGGCGAAGAGACCTCACTACTAGAAAGCATGGAAGGAAAAAGAGGAATCGTAAGAAACAAACCGCCACTCCCCGCTTTGAAAGGTTTCTTTGGACAGCCCACCGTCATCAATAACGTACTTTCGTTAGCCGCTATTCCTTATATCTTAGAATGCGGTGCAGCGGCTTATGCCAATTATGGAATGGGGCGTTCAAAAGGCACCTTACCCTTCCAACTTGCAGGCAACTTACGCCAAGGTGGCGTGGTCGAGCTAGCCTTCGGTATCAGCCTCAAAGAGCTGTTATATGGCTTTGGAGGTGGCTCTGCCAGTGGCCGTAATTTAAAAGCGGTGCAAGTTGGAGGCCCTTTAGGGGCATACCTCCCAGAAGAACAATGGGAAACATTGATGGATTATGAATCCTTTACCGCAATCGGTGCTGTTCTAGGCCACGGTGGTATTGTCGCGTTTGACGACACCGCTGATATGGCACAAATGGCTCGCTTTGCCATGGAGTTTTGTGCGATTGAATCATGCGGTAAGTGCACACCCTGCCGAATAGGCTCAACACGCGGAGTTGAGGTCATTGATCGTATTCTCGGCAATGTTGATCGTAAAGAAAATCTCATTTTATTAGACGACTTATGCCAAACCATGGAGTTGGGGTCGATGTGTGCGATGGGCGGTATGACACCCAACCCAGTAAAAAGCGCCGTCCAATACTTTGCCGAAGATTTTAACGCGACTGGAGATAAATGTAATGGTTGAATATTTTGACCCCGTGTCCTTTGACCCTACGGTATTTGAAAAAGATTTTGGTACACCAGAGGTTAACTCTGACGTTATGGTGACACTGGAAATTGATGGTTTCCCTGTCACGGTCCCCGAAGGTACATCCGTCATGCGTGCGGCGGCTCAACTTGATATTACAATCCCTAAACTCTGTGCAACAGACAGTTTAGATGCATTTGGCTCATGCCGTGTTTGTGCTGTTCAAATAGCAGGTCGTAGAGGGCTACCATCCTCTTGTACCACACCTGTCATGGAAGGGATGAAGGTCAAAACACAAAACGATGATATTGCCAAACTGCGCAGAAACATTGTTGAGTTGTATATTTCTGATCACCCTTTAGATTGCTTAACCTGTCCTGCAAATGGCAACTGCGAACTCCAAGACGTTGCAGGTGCTGTTGGTTTACGAGAAGTCAGGTATGGTTTTGAAGGTGAAAACCATTTGCAGCAAGAAAAAGACACTTCAAATCCGTATTTTACCTTTGATCCCGCTAAATGCATTGTGTGCTCTCGGTGTGTACGCGCGTGTTCAGAAACACAAGGCTCCTTTGCGCTGACCGTGGAAAATCGGGGGTTCGACTCAGCGATTTCGGTGGGTCAAGGTAACGACTTTTTATCTTCCGATTGCGTATCATGCGGCTCTTGTGTCCAAGCTTGCCCAACCTCAGCACTGATGGAAAATAACATCATCCAAATAGGGCAACCAGAGCGCAGTGTGATCACAACCTGCGCCTACTGTGGTGTAGGGTGTTCATTCAAAGCGGAAATGAAAGGCGACCAATTAGTCAATATGGTGCCCTATAAAGGCGGTGGTGCTAACCATGGTCACTCTTGTGTAAAAGGCCGGTTTGCTTTTGGTTATGCCACTCACCCCGACCGCCTAAAAGCGCCAATGATCAGAGAGCATATCGACGAACCATGGCGAGCCGTCAGCTGGGAAGAAGCCATTGAGTTTGCAGCCGATAAACTGAAAAACGTTCAGAAAAAATATGGCCGTAAAAGTATCGGCGGCATTACCTCATCGCGTTGTACCAATGAAGAGGCTTACCTTGTCCAAAAAATGATCCGTGGCGCGTTTGGTAATAATAACAGTGATACCTGCGCGAGGGTGTGCCACTCTCCAACGGGTTATGGACTGAAACAAACATTAGGAGAATCCGCAGGTACACAAGATTTTGACTCAGTTCTCGATGCCGACGTGATCGTTGTCATGGGGGCGAACCCAACTGATGCCCACCCCGTCTTTGGTTCTCTTTTGAGAAAAAGGCTTCGCCAAGGGGCAAAACTCATCGTCATTGATCCTCGGCGTATTGACCTACTCGATACCCCCTACCTCAATGAGAACTACCACTTAGCCTTAAAACCGGGCTCTAACGTCGCGCTTATCAATGCCATAACGCATGTCTTGGCGGTGAATGGCCAACTCGACAGTCAATTTGTTGGTGAACGTTGTGAAGAAGAAAGTTATAACGCTTGGTTGGATTTCATTTTAGACCCATCCAATTCCCCAGAACAAACAGCAACGATCACTGGTGTTCCCGCTGAACTTATTCGAACCGTCGCAAACCTTTATGGCGAAGCAAGAAACGCCGCCGTTTATTATGGGTTAGGCGTAACGGAGCACAGCCAAGGCTCAACCACAGTGATGTCGATAGCGAACTTAGCGATGGCAACAGGCAATATCGGTCGCTCTGGTGTCGGGATAAACCCATTACGCGGACAAAATAATGTTCAAGGCTCATGCGACATGGGGGCATTCCCACATGAATTACCTGGCTATCAATCCGTATCAGACCCCATTGCGCGCTCTAAATTTGAAGCCGTATGGGGAGTCGAGTTAGATGGCGAGCCGGGCTACCGCATACCCAATATGTTTGATGAAGCGATTTCCGGTGGCTTTAAAGGCTTGTACGTACAAGGTGAAGATATCGCTCAGTCCGATCCCAATACCCAACATGTAGAGAAAGCCTTACGTAAACTAGATTGCCTTATCGTCCAAGATATTTTTCTCAACGAAACCGCTAAATTTGCCCATGTGTTATTACCCGGCTCAAGTTTTCTTGAAAAAAATGGGACGTTTACCAATGCCGAACGCCGTATCAACCGCGTCCGAAAAGTAATGGCTCCGCTAGCAGAAAAAGAAGATTGGGAAGTGACTCAAGCGCTTTCTACCGCACTGGGTTTTGAGATGAACTATAAACACCCAGAAGAAATCATGGCCGAGATTTCTACACTGGTTCCAAGTTTTACGGGTGTCAGTTATGAAAAGCTTGAACAGCAAGGCAGTGTGCAATGGCCATGTAACGATGAGAACCCATCAGGCATGCCAATTATGCATACGCAAACTTTCTCTAGAGGTAAGGGAAAATTTGTGGTGACAGAATATGCCCCCACCAGCGAGGTGGCTTCACGTAAATACCCGATGATATTAACAACCGGTCGGATTCTCTCTCAATATAACGTGGGGGCGCAAACACGCAAGACAGAGAATCAAGTATGGCATGATGAAGATAAATTAGAGATACACCCGAGTGATGCTGAGTTTTATGGCATTAATGAAGGTGATTGGGTTGGAATTTCTAGCCGCTCGGGAAGCACGGCGCTAAGAGCGACCTTAACAACTCGCGTATTAGCGGGTGTCGTCTATACCACCTTCCACCACCCAGAAAGTGGCGCAAACGTTATTACCACCAATAACTCAGATTGGGCAACAAACTGTCCAGAATATAAAGTTACAGCCGTGCGCATTGAACGCGTTTCAAAACCATCTCAATGGCAAGAACGGTATGTAGCACAAGACACTCAACAGCGTCATTTTTTAAAACAATCAAAGTGAATGGGGTCATGAGCATGGAAGCTAAAATATGCGACAGAGGGGGCCATTTAGAATATGGTGTAGCTAGTGCGCGGCCATACCAATCACTAGAAACCGTGCAAATAGGATCGATTGGTCAGTGGGACTGTGAAGGGGTTGTGGCTGAAGAGAAGCCAATTGCGCTGATATATAACGGTATCTCATACGCAGTGATGATGGGAACCCCCTCAAATCTAAAAGATTTTGCTCTTGGGTTTAGTTTGTCGGAGTCAATTATTATGACTCGCTCAGAATGTCTGGATATAGAAATTGAAGAGTCTGATTCTGGTGTACAAATTCACATCACCATCACCAACCGTCGGATATTTGCACTCAAGGATAAAAGACGGAACATCACGGGACGAACTGGATGCGGCTTGTGCGGGATAGAGTCTTTAGCTGAGGCAGTCAAAACGCCTCAACAGCTATCACCACCTCCAATCCCAACTTATCAGGCAGTCAAAAATGCAGTGGGAGAACTAAAACATAAACAGGAATACCAACGAAATGCTGGCGGCTTTCATGCTGCGGCTTGGTGCGACCAAACAGGTAAAGTGACACGTATTCGTGAAGATATTGGCCGCCATAATGCACTTGATAAGCTAATTGGCTCAATAGATAAAAGCGATACTCAACTCGGTTTTGTTTTAATATCCAGCAGGATCAGTTATGAACTGGTACAAAAAGTGGCAACTTGTGGTATTGGAATACTTGTTGCCCTTTCAGTGCCTACAACCTTGGCGATCAACATCGCAAGGCGTGCAAATATTCATATAATCGGTCTCGCGAAGAATGACCGTTTAGTGCTGTATTCTACATGGCTAAAATAGATGGATGAAATGTCAGACATTTAGGATGAAAAATGTTTGTATTAATATAATATGGCCTTTAGCCAAAATATAGATAACGTGTTGATATATGGATAAAAATATAAATAACAGTTTAAAAGAGCATGGTTATATTTTAAGTGAGCAGGTCGGTCACCTGATTCGTAAGTCATATCAGAAGCATACTGCAATCTTTCAGAGCTTAAGTTATGACGAGCAACTAACGTCAATTCAATTCGCCACACTCTGTACAATTGTTGAGCGTGGACCCAGCTCGTTAACAGAACTTGTCAACGAGACCGATATCGATCAAGCGACAATCAGAGGCGTGGTAAAGCGCTTGATGGCTCGAGAGTTGATCCAACGCGTGCAAGATACCCAAGATAATCGAAAAGTGATTATAACGATAACGCCTGAAGGTCGTAAGTTAGTCGAAAAAATGCTACCGAGTGCGAAAAAAATAACCGAAGAAACGTTGAAGAATTTGAATGAAACTGAAAAAGTCGCATTCTTATTTCTGCTGAAAAAAATCACTGAAGATTAACTAATGCCACTCAGCACGACGACGAGAGCTCAAATACTAGAAGCCACTGATAAATCAGTGGCTTCTTCGATCATTGTGGACCGATAATGACGAATACGGCATCGTTCTATCAATTTTTTTGGTCTTTAGATGTAATCAAAAGCGTCTAATGGGGCTTTATCGCGCAATATCCAGCAAGCTACCTTTTACACCATTAGTCCGGAACCAACCCGCAATACTGAACCTTTCAACATTTGTTGGTAGTACCTCGTGAGGAAATAGCTCCGATAAAAACACAAGTAATCGCCCTGATTTTGGTTGCAGCGTCATCAATTCCCTATCATCGAGATCATATACCACCAACTCACCACCATCTTGCTCTGACCAACTGTCATTCATATAAAAAACAGTCGTCAAACGGCGGTTTTCATTTCCCCGAAAACAATCGAGATGCTTTTGGTAAAAGTCGCCTTTTTCGTATTTGGCAAAGTGGGCTTCATATTCAAACAAACCAAGAAAAAACTGTTTGTTCACCTCTCGACGGATCACTTCCATTCTTTCAAGAAAATCTTGCGCTGCCACACCTTGCTCAGCAGCAAGCCAATGAATTTTGTCACTACGAATGGATGATTCACGCATCACTTCATCATTACGGCCAATTCGCGCTTTGATCCACTTCTCGGGCAAGCAGGATTTCAGGGCATTCACCTGAACCGGAGTTAGAAAATCATCCCAGACAAAGTATCCCTGAGTAGCCAACGCATCAATCAACTTTTGCATCACGTTTTAACATATTAAGAAAAGAATGCGGGTTATATAACCAATGGTACGCTGCGACAATTCAGATTGTTTATCTTGTCGATTAATATCACTTCAAGGCCATAATCAAACGGCTGCAATATTTCTACGCTCATTCGTCATGGACGGCTCTTTGATATTAAATGTGTCCATTGCTTTGCGTGGTTTGGAGGGGTGCAATGTTTAGATATGAAAAGTGTGGCGGAGCGGTTTTGGTATGGCAGGATTTTCAAATCCCTTTCTCTGCCACTAAAACGACGAAAGCCCAGCATTTCTGCTGGGCTTTCTGAATGTGGAGGAGTGCTACGAGGGTATTACGGATTTGAACCCTAAATAACAGATGCAAAAAAGCCGCTGATAAATCAGCGGCTTTTTCTAATGTGGCGGAGCGATTTTGGTATGGCAGGACTTTCAAATCCCTTTCGCTGCCACTAAAACGACGAAAGCCCAGCATTTCTGCTGGGCTTTCTGAATGTGGCGGAGAGATAGGGATTTGAACCCTAGGAGGGTCGCCCCTCGCCTGATTTCAAGTCAGGTGCTTTCGGCCACTCAGCCATCTCTCCGTTGTGCGGCGAATAATACGGATAATGGTTCCGACTGTAAAGCCTAAAAACGCCAACCGCACACCATTCAACCACTCAGAGCAAATAACCACCTAAACCCATGAATTAAAATGAGATTGATGGCAATTACACCTACTCTTAGTTGCTATTTTAAGCAATACATTCCTAACTTAGCCAAGTGACGAAAAAATTGATCTAAAACAGTCTATTATTCGCAGAGTGGAATCATCAACAGTACTCGCGTTTCGAGCCCGTGGAAAGCAAGTTTTCATTAGAATTGCACAAATTTGGGATATGTCACAAAGTCGATTTGTTCGTCTTAACTCTGTCACAAACGTTTGATAAAGATAGGTGGATTTCGACGCAGGACTAATTTCAGGAGGTAATTGTGTCTATCAATTCTATCGACCACAATGAGATGGCTAATGTCTCTTCGAAGTGGGATTACAAAGACGAGACAGCGTCTCACGTATCTAAAAATAAGCGCCAGCAAGCAGAAGCACGTCGTCGCATTGAAATACTTCGTGATATCAGAGCAAGCGGCTTAACCATTGAGGAAGCTAGAGATATGGGACTTATTCACTAAGCCACGGCTTGGTACGTTATTGGCAATACAAACAACCAATATTACAAGGTGAAATCATAACCGATAGATTATTTCTATCACTATAATCTGTTATTCCTGCTTTTCTATTTTCGGGGTAGTCGTTAAATTAGTACGTTAAGAATATCGAATGGAACGTAACTATGACAACAATGACTACCCGCTGTCCTCATTGTAAAGCGATGAACCGCATCCCTACTGAGCGTGTTAGTGATACCGCTACCTGTGGCGCTTGTAAGGAACACTTGCTAGACGGTAAGCCTATTGAAGGTACTACCAATAACTTCTTGTCATTACTACAGGGTGATAAGCCTGTAGTCGTTGATTTCTGGGCCCCTTGGTGCAACCCGTGTGTTGGCTTTGCGCCTGTATTTGAAGACGTTGCTAATGAACGTAATGGCGACGTACGCTTTGTTAAAATTGATACCGAAGCACAACAGGCGTTAGCTGCCCAATATCGCATTCGTAGCATTCCAACCGTTATGGTATTCAAAGATGGTCAACTGGCTGACACAATCAATGGGGCACTGCCAAAAGGACAGTTCGATCAGTGGCTAAATCAAGCACTGACGAAATAGTCACATTGAGTCGATATAAAAAAACCACAAGCAATGCTTGTGGTTTTTTATGGTAAAACGTTTTCTATTAGATGCTTAGATTACACTTTAAAATGTTTAAGCTGTTCACCTAGTTCAGAGGCCGCCCTGCTGAGCGACTGGCTCTCAGACGCCAAGTGTTGTGCTGCACGGTTAATGTCATCGGTCGCGGTATGAATGTGCGCTACCGTATTATTGACTTCTTCCGTGACGGTTCCTTGCTGCTCAGCAGCTGTCGCGACCTGCATGATCATGTCATTGGCTTCTGCTACTAACGTAGCAATACGGCTAAGCTCCTCCTGAACTTGTTCGGTATGTTCCACACTATTTTGGGTTTGCTCAGTACTCTCGGTCATCGATTCAACCGTTTTTAACGTACTCGTCGTCAGCTTATCGATCGTTTCCTGAATCTCAATAGTCGACTGCTGAGTTCGGCTTGCCAAGTTACGTACTTCGTCAGCAACAACGGCAAAGCCACGGCCTTGCTCACCAGCACGTGCCGCTTCAATCGCTGCATTCAAGGCCAACAAATTCGTTTGCTCAGACACCCCTTGGATCACTTGGGTTACATTGCCTATATCTTCAACACCCATTTTCAGTTCACCGACGCGGGCGTCAGAGTTGGCGATTCCCGTTGATACATTATGTATTGACCCAATGGCTTGCTGCATACGTTGATTACTGGCATCAACCTGCGAGTTAATATCAGCCGTTGAGTGCGAAGCAGTTTCCGCATTCTGTGCAACTTCGGTAATGGTCGCCGTCATTTCTTCCATTGCTGTCGCTAATTGAGCCAACTGCTGATGCTGCTCGGTGATCGACTGGGCACACTGTTCACTTGCAGCGGCAATAGTCCCTGCCATCGCCACCGATTGGTCTGCATTGCTATTTGCCGCTTGTAGGGTAAATCGCATAGAAGAAGAGGCTGAATGTAACGCTGTGGCTATACGCCCAATTTCATCACGTCGATCCATCGAAAAGTCTTGGGTAAGATCGCCCCGCTCAAGGTTTCTAACCAAATGAGTCAGTTTTTCAAGTGGACGGCAAATATCATTACTGATCCACAACCCCAATAACACTAATAAAACAATAACCACAACACTTAAGCTGAGCTGCTGCACAATGTTATTAAAAAACTGTGCTTCAATATCAAGTAGGTGTACGCCCGTGCCAACAACCCATCCCCACGGTACATAGTTTTCAACATATGAGACTTTTTCTGACACGTCACCACCAGGTGCTATCCATGCGTAGGTCAAAAAGCCTGAACCGGTATTACGTGCAATGGCTGTCATCTCTTGCCAGTGGGCTTTCCCACTTGCATCAGTGACAGACTGCATCGACTGCCCCTCTTGCTGTTGACGCAATGGGTGCATTACCAAGGTATTATCCGTTGCGATCACCCAAAAATAATTATCCCCTTCAAACCGCATAGCAGAAAGGGCTGCCTTCGCTTCTTGCTGTGCTTGTTGCTTGTCTGCCGGGTATTGATCTGAATAAAATTGAACCAAACTAATAACAACTTTCACCTGCTCTTGCATTGCTGTTTTTCGTTCAGCAATGTCATTTTCATAAGCCTGATTTATTTGAAAAGCTGTAATCGCTAACATAAATACTGCTGCACTCGCGATTAGCAGTAGTAGTTTAAACTTCATTCCGTAATGTTTTAATATTCCCATAACACTTATCTTTTGGTTGTAATAATGCCTATAGAATATATAACGACCATATATTAATTAAGATGACAGAAAGCAATGAAACTCTTGATAAACTTCATTTGATTATCATAAAAGTCAATATAATCACACGCTTACACAAAGCATTAATTCGCTATGCGTGGATTTATTTGGCGCTAATTTCAATCAACTTCTGCAATAGAATTTGGTAAAATGCTGAGACCTCAAAGTCCAAAAATGACAAGGATGATACCCGTGACTCATTCAGAAACCGCCCAAATAGCACTTTCGCAAATCAATGTATTCCCGATTAAATCAATCGGTGGAATAAGCCAGTCACAGGCTTGGGTCGAAAAGCAAGGTATAAGCTTTGATCGCCGTTTTATGGTCGCGTCTGATGACGGTGTAATGATCACAGCAAGGAAGTACCCGCTATTAGTAAAAGTTTCTGCCGCAATTTTGCCACACGGGTTAGTGCTGAGCTATCCGAACAAAACACCAATCACGTTGAAATACTCTGAATTTCAAATGGCAACAACGGAAGCAATTGTTTGGGGTGATAGCTTTGATGCCTATAGCACAACCGAAGAAGCAAATAGCTGGTTCAGCGACATTATTGGCGTTTCAGTACAGTTGCTTTACACCGGTGAGCAATCAAATCGTGTCAGGGCTAAAATTAATCAAAATGTCAGCTTTGCTGATGGCTACCCGCTACTGATCATTAGTGAAGGCTCTTTACAAGCACTCAATGAACGCAGTCCTCAGCAACACAGCATGGATAATTTCAGGACCAATTTAGTGGTCACGGGTAATGAGCCATTCATCGAAGATAGCTGGAAACGTATTCGTATCGGCGAAGTTGAATTTGAAGCCGTTAAACCATGCTCCCGCTGTATTCTGACAACGGTTGATCCAATAACAGGTAAATTCAACTCCCTGAAAGAACCTTTAAAAACCTTATCGCAATTTCGTGCGGATAGTCGCGGTGATGTTTATTTCGGACAGAACCTTGTGGCATTGAATGAAGGCATTATTCGAGCGGGCGATAAGGTAGAAGTACTCGAAACAAAGCCGAAAGAGTTTTATCCCGATAATAGCGAACAGCACCTCACGCTCACCTGTGTAGAGCGAGAAGAGATTGCTCAAGATTTTTGTACTTTCTGGCTAGAGCCCACTAAGCAGCAGACCTTACCTACTTACCAACCAGGTCAACACTTACCGCTACAAATCGAAGTTAATGGTGAGTACATATCACGCCGCTATACTTTATCGTCAAGCCCATCACGACCTGGTCGTTATGCCATATCAGTAAAGCGAGTTGATGAAGGGCGAATATCAAATTGGCTTCATGATAATTTCCATGTCGGTGATTCTTTAGTTGCAGATAAACCTGATGGTACTTTTCATCTAGGCCACCATACCGACAAACTCTTATTGCTATCCGCAGGTAGTGGCATTACACCGATGATTTCCATGCTGCGCTATTTGGCTGATAACAAACAGATTCGTAATGTGGTGTTTTACCATCAATGCCGAACTGAAGCTGATATCCCCTACCAAGAAGAGCTCAATACTCTGGCGAAACAGCATCCACATTTAACCGTACATATTGCATTAAGCCGCCCCTCCAAAGCATGGAGCGGTTTACAAGGAAGGCTATCAAGGAAGCATCTCAATATCGTCGATGACCTTACCGATCGCCAAGTCTTTGTCTGCGGCCCTGATGCTTTCATGTCACAAGCGAAAGACCAACTCCAGCAAGCTGGTTTGGCACTATCCAATTACCACCAAGAAGCCTTTGGTGTCGCTAAAAAGCAGACAATAAAAGAGCAAACATTCACCGTAAGCGTTGATGGTAACTTGTTTGAAGGCAATAACCAGAAAACGTTACTTGAGCAAGCTGAAGATGCAGGGATCATGATAGCCAATAGCTGTCGTGCTGGGTTGTGCGGTGCATGTAAAGTGACGGTGGAATCTGGCATGGTAGATCAACCCGATGTGCCAGCCCTTTTGCCAGGTGAAAAAGAAGCCGGAAAAGTGCTTGCCTGCTGCTGTGTACCGAAAAGTGATATTGAAGTGGTGAGTTAATCAGCCTAGAAGCTGAATACATCAAACGTTCAAGTAATAGACCTCTGCCTACAGGCAGAGGTTTTTGGTAATTACTTTATCGATTACTGCTTTTTCAATACATAATGGCTCGCTAAATCGCCAGTAACACGCTCACCATTTTGATCTAACCGGAACAGCTTATTTTCAGCCACAAAATACTGCACCGCTTCATCTTTACCACCAACAAGCGAGACAGTGTTGCCTGCTGCGTTCCAGTTGAATGTACCTTCTTGTTCAAACGTGCCTTTTTCTTTGCCTAAATACACTTCGACAAGGGTGAAAGTCCCATCAAGCTGAAGCACTAACTCAGTTTTGATCCCCTCACAATCTGCACACGGCAAAACGCCGGTATATGTGCCGTTCCAATCCAATGCATGTCGGGCAGTATGATCTGGGTCGGAAACCTGCTGCGCCATCACTTCGTCACCCTCAACAGGCAACTGCACAGGCACAGCTGGATCAGCAACACTAGCTGGCGATTCTTCCGCTGGCTGGGCTGGCTCTTGGGTGGCTTTCTGATCACATCCAGCTAAAACAAAGCCAGCTAATACCAATGCAAGTAAAGTTTTTTTCATTTCAATTCCTTATTAGCTTTTATTAATAAGCTAAATGACTAAAGGCGGTTACTTGATTTATATAATAAACAGGCTTTTGTTCATTTTTAGTCATCAGCAAGTTAGCACTAGGTCAATATCCAAATAATCGACACAAAATAGGGGATAATTAAAGCAACCTGTTCAATTATCATCAGCTAACTCGATATTGGCTTCAGTCGCGCGGTAAAATGACGCAGTACTGGCGGTTCATATTCAAACGCTAAGCCTTTAATTTCTTTGGCTCGTTTACATACCGCTATCAGCGCATCAGCAACATAATCCATGTGATCATTGGTATAAACCCGCCTTGGGATCGTCAATCGCATTAATTCAAGCGGTGCTGGTTTCTGCTCACCGGTTTGTGGATCTCGCCCCAGCAACAATGAACCAATCTCTACCGCTCGTACACCCGACTCTAAGTACAGTTCATTACACAAGGCGTGCGCCGGAAACTGCGCCGGTGGGATATGAGGTAGAATTTTCTTGGCATCTACAAACACGGCATGACCACCTGTTGGGTATTGGATTGGCACACCGCCTTCACGTAATCGCTCTCCCAAATATTTCACTTGGCTGATCCGGTAGTGGAGAAAGTCTTCATCGGCAGCTTCATATAATCCCCGAGATAAAGCCTCCATATCCCGGCCAGCCATGCCGCCATAAGTCACAAAGCCTTCCATTGGTACGCAACGGGTTCTCACGGCTTGAAACAGCTCTTGATGGTCGCGAATACAGCACATACCACCAATATTAACCATCGGGTCTTTTTTTGCCGACATGGTAAGGATGTCACCATAACAGTACATTTCTCGAATAATGTCTAATATCGATGTATCGTTATAGCCAACTTCACGCTGCTTGATGAAATAAGCATTTTCACAATAGCGGGCAGAGTCAATCACCACTGGAATATCATTCTGCTGCGCTAGCTCATACACCTGCCGCATATTCGCCATCGATACTGGCTGCCCACCAGAGCTATTGCACGTAACAGTAGTAATAATGGCGGCGATATTCGTAGAACCATAATGATCAATGGCAGCCGCAAGTTTGGCGATATCGAAATTCCCTTTCCAATCATCATAAGTCGTGGTGTGCAAAGCGCTTTCGGTAAGTAAGTTAATTGCTTTACCACCACTCATTTCAATATGGCCAGCAGTGGTATCGAAATGAAAGTTCGACAGGAATATTGCTTCTGTACCACCCCGCACATTACGCATTCGTTCTACTAGGCAAGGGAAAAGGATTTGCTCTGCCCCCCGCCCCTGATGAGCAGGTATGGTGAGGTTATAATCGAAGAAGTGTTTAACGGCATCGCACAAATTGAAATAGTTTCGGCTTCCCGCATACGATTCATCCCCCAGCATTAATCCGGCCCACTGATTATCGCTCATTGCGCCGGTACCAGAGTCGGTTAATAAATCGATGTACACATCTTCACTGCGCAGCATGAACGGGTTATAACCCGCCTCTTCAAGCGCGATCCGACGATCATTCTCATCGGTCATCCGAATAGGTTCGACCATTTTGATACGAAAGGGTTCGGGAATGCGTTTCATGATAATTTCCTCGCAACAACCACTCCTCAGAAAGCAATACGAGCAGTCGTCGATTTCACCTCAACCAACACTGTCATTCATAAAGAACGAAGTGACACATACAGCAACAGGGGTTACTGGCTAAAAACGCCAAGCGGGGGCTTAGGAGGTAGGAAAGTCGTCAGTAAGGCGAAAGTCTTGATTAAACCATGATGACAAAACCAGAGTAATATCAGGCACTATCAATGCTGCATTATTCGTCATGTCATCAGTCCTCTCTATTGTTCAGAGAATAGCTCATCCTTAGTAATATACTGAGTATAGCCTGTGGCTGAAATAACGAATTATCAATATACAACGTTACGATAAGCAATTAACGCTTATTTTTATTCAACCTCTTTTGCTTATTCTTATTAATGCTTGAGATAAACTCTCGAATTTCGCTTATTCCATCAAAAGCAAATATATATAAGAGTATGCCGCCAATAAACGGAAGAAGAAATGAAGGGATAATATCCAGTATCATAAATCGTCCCAAATCTGCTGTGCTTCTTCCTCATGCTTCTCTGTGATTGAGTCGCTAGCGGTTTTAACGGCAATACCCAATGCAGCTGCATCATCGGTATAGCCCGCAACCGGTACAATATCTGGGATCATATCTGCCGGCAGTACCAGGTAGGCTAAAGCCGAACCAAGTACGATCTTATCTTTATAAGGTGTCGCTTTGTCTGACATTGCTAAGTAGGCTTCAATACCAGTACAGGCCAACGAACCGCCCATTTTTCTCGCGCCGCTTTTCATTTTATCCCAAAAGCTTTTCTCATCTGGCGCTTCCAGCGTTTCTTTCGTTGGATCGAACGTGTTACTCATTTCATGTCCTCTTTGGCAAACATAATAGAATTAAATAGCCTACGCCAACACAGATGAAATAATGCATAAGGTGCAGGAAGTCGCTTGCTAAGAATTTTACAGTTCAACGTTCCGTTTATCAAGTTCTGAAACTATAAAAGCATTAAAACGTGACTACATATAAGTCTCAGTCATGAACTCAAAATTTAAGTTTCGCTGATATAACTGAGACTTAGCCTGTCAAATTTACAAATCAGTCAGGTTATTCCTACTGAGCATAAAATTACTTCTTAAACCAAAGTCTAAAGTGATTGCATTTGCAATTATTTCTCGCTGCCATGTTTAACAAAATATTATCATTTGATGGTTTTAACCCATCAAAAAACACTTACATAACATCCTGTTTTATAAGGTTATTTATTCACCCAGCACATAAATCAAGATAATAAACTGCAAAACAATTCGCAGGCAAAATATTTAATAGCTAAATACAGAATGTAGAACTTTTGTCTCTACCCATTTAAAACTGTGAGCTAAAGCCTTCATGATGTTAAAAAAAACCTCATACTAGTTGGAATTAACATATTAGTCACAAATGAAACCTTTACATGACAGATTGTCTTGAGGGAATACATCAGAGCCACCTAGTATCAAATTCAATCCAGTAACACTCATTGCATAGGAACATGAAGATGAAAAAGGTTGGTTTTGTTGGTCTTGGAGACATGGGTGCCGGCATGGCAAAGAACATTCTTGCGGCAGGGTATACCGTGGTTGGTTTTGATTTAAACCCAGAGCGTGCACTGGCATTTCGTGAGGCAGGAGGCGAGTTAGCCGACTCATGTAACCATTTAGGCAGTAGCGTAGATATTGCTTTTGTAATGGTTATGAACGGCAAGCAAGCCATGCAAGTTGTCACCGATTTGTCTGAGACGATGGCAAAAGGCAGCACCATTGCTATTACCGCAACGATTCATCCTGCAGAAATGGAAGACGTCGCAAAGTACGCAACGGATAAAGGCTTAAACATCATCGACTCGCCAGTCAGCGGTGGCTTAGCCGGATCACAAAACGGCACCTTGACTCTAATGTTAGCGGCAAAATCTGAAGTGCTTGATAGCAACCGGGCGGTACTTGAAGCCATCTCATCCAATATCTTTCATGTGGGCGAAGAAGCTGGACAAGGACAAACCGTAAAAGCCGCACTTCAAGCTTATATCGGTGCTTCATTTGCCGCTATTTTCGAATCCCTTGTACTGGGTAGTAAAGCAGGCGTTTCTGGCAAGGTGCTTTATGACGTATTTGGTGCCAGTGCTGTTGGCAGCCCGCTGTTTAAGAACTGCGCCAAGCTCATCATGGATCGTAAGTTTGAAAAAACAGGCAGCCACATCGGCACCATGTATAAAGATCTCGGGATATCAATGACGATGGCAAAAGATAAAGGTGTCCCTATGTTCACCACTTCAGCAGCCTACGAACTGTTCCAAGCAGGTAAAACGGTCTACCCCGAAGGCGATAACTGGACAATTGTGAAAGTACTAGAGCAACTGTCTGACACAGAAGTTAACTGGTAAATCCCTCATAGATAAGTGACTAATTAGGAGATAAGAAAAATGGCAAAGCTTGGTGTAATTACAGATGGTATCAGTCGCGATTTTCCCTATGCGCTCGAAGTAATGAAGGAACACGGTTTGCAATATGCTGAACTACAGTTTCTTCACAAAAAGGAAGTTGGAGATTTAGATGCCAAGCAACTAAATGAAACAAAAGCACTTATCAATGATTATGACCTAAAAGTCTCATCAATTTCCCGTCATAATTTTGCAGGCCGCTCAGTATTTGATGTAGAAGTGGGTGACCAGTGGTATCAAGGCCACATGGAAAAGCTACAACGCTGTATCGAAATGGCCCAACAGTTTGATGCCCCTATCGTTCGCACGATGAGCTTCAAAAAAGAAATGATCATCTTTGGTGACAACGGCGCGGAAGAGTGGAATGTTGCCAATGGTGCATGGGACAAGACTGTGCAGCTATTCCGTCCAATCGTCGAACTTGCAGAACGAGAAGGCATAACACTGGCTGTCGAGACAGGTAACAACGCAATCATTACCTCAACGGCTTTAGGTAAAAAACTCATTGATGATCTCGGTACTAACCACCTGAAAATCATGTGGGATCCCGCCAACTCCCTGTTCTGCCATGAAGATCCAACCCAAGCCCTACAAAACCTCGAAGGTGGCTACTTAGGCCATGTCCACATGAAAGACATCAACGTCTTTATTGAGCAGGCACGCATATCTAACTGTCCGCTAGGCCAAGGACAAATGGCTCCACACTTGCCAGCAATCGCAGAATGGCTAGACAAAAACTACAGCGGTGCCATTTCACTCGAAAGTGTTTACCGACCACAGAACGGTACTTTCGAAGACGGGTTCCGCGCTTCATTCAATAAATTCCAATCCCAGTTTTCTGGTATTAAACAAACTGAGCTTGCATAGAAACTCAGGGCCGGCTGAGCCGGCCCAACATTACAATTATAAGGATGTACTCAATGAAAAAGCTTCTTTCGTTACCGCTATCCCTGTTAATTGCTCTTCCCCTTACAGTACAAGCCGCAGAAACATATAACTTCAAGTATGCCCATACCCAAACAAGTAAGTCATTGCGCAGTGATTCAATGAAATACTTTAAAAAAGAATTAGAGAAACGTACCGAAGGCCGAATAAAGGTAAAAAATTATTTTGGTGGTGTTTTAGGCAATGAGCGTGAGTCGTTTGATGCACTAGCGACTGGCGTTCTTCAAGGAACACGTGGCGGTAACTACCCTGATGCTTCTTTCAAGTACAACATTATGTCACTGCCTTACCTTATTCAAAATTGGGACCAAGCTGAGTGCCTCGTTCAATCCAGTTGGATGCAAACCCTATCGGACGAAGCGGCAGCCAATGGTATCCATATTCCTGCGGTCGGGATCTCTATCGGCTTTCGTGCCCACGGGCTAAACAAAGCCAATATAACCGGTATTGATGATCTCAAAGGGGTGAAAGTACGCGTGCCGTCTGGCGATGAAGTGCTCTACCACCTTGAACAGGCCATTGGCAGTAACCCGCAAGGTGTCGCTTGGACAGAAACCTATTCCGCGTTACGTACTGGGGTTGTCGACGGGGTAACAGCCCAACCAACCAACATGCTGGACTCAAAACTCAATGAAGTACTGAAATCAATCACTATTGATAACCACTCTATTGGTCCAGACCCGCTAATGGTCAGCAAGTCATGGTACGACAGCCTCCCAGCAGATCTGCAAGCAACTTTTGATGAAGTCGCCCGCGAAACGATGGCGATGAATGTTAGCCAATATCGTCAAGAGGAAACAAAATCCATTGAACGAATGAAGAAAAACATGACCGTAGTGGATGTGTCAGATAGTGATAAAACAAGACTGAAAGAACAATCGAAATCGGTCTATGACTATTTCGTAAAACGTGGTGATTTTAGCTGGGATGACATTGATGCTGCGATAAAAGCCTCGAACAGCTGCAGCTAATTATTCTAATGATAAAGCCCCCTTAGAGGGTGCTTTATTTCAATTAGAGTTGATCCCACGATGGGTGTTTTAGGAGAAAGGATTTATGGATATCGAATACACCACCCCAAAGTCACAGCCAACCATCGGCATTGTGCCCTTTTTACTGGGTACGGAAGCCTTTGTGATCAGAATGGCCAACATCTTGTCTCGCAGCTTTTTTTTCATCATGGCATCACTGGTTGTCACCCAAGTCGTCTTACGGTACGGCTTTAGCCAGTCGATTATGGGTGCCAACGAAATCGCCGTCATTCTATTTGCTTACACAACCAGCCTTGGCGCCGCCGTTGCCATAGCCAAGCGAGAGCACATCACTATCAGCTGGTTTGCAGAGCAAATGCCACCAGCTATCCGTAAGCTACTGGATTTACTGGTATTGTGCCTATTGTTCGCGATTAATTACGTAATATTTATTCACTCATTAGATTGGATTGAAACCACAGGCCATACCAACATTCCTCTATTGCAAATTCCCCGCTGGTGGGCACAGGCCGCTGTGCCGTTATGTACAACGCTGTCGATGTTTTTCTGTGGGATAAAAATTGCTGTCGGAATCATTGATACCGACACACTTGGAAAGTCTTGGTTAGGGGAAGATTAATTATGTTTTTATTATTAGGCAGTTTGGCGGTTCTTTTGTTTTTAGGGGTACCCATTGCATATTCCTTGGGGATCTCATCCTTTTTTTATTTTTTCATGAATGAACCCGACCTTATTGCTGTTTTACCACAACGCCTATTTGCAGGCTTCAGTTCATATTCACTCATGGCACTACCACTGTTCATCTTCATGGGTATGTTAATGAATGAGTCGGGGATCACCCAGAGACTTATCAACTTTTGCATGCTCTTTGTTGGCCGCCTTCGCGGTGGATTAGGGCTGGTTAACGTCGGCTCCTCGATGGTGTTTGGTGGCATATCAGGATCCTCGACCTCTGACACCGCGTCTATCGGATCTATTTTGATCCCTGCAATGGAGAAAAAAGGCTACCCTAAAAAGTTTTCTTCCGGGATCACCGTTGCTTCATCCACCATGGGAATGATCATACCTCCCTCGATACCAATGGTCCTATACGCCATCGCTGCGCAAGAATCTGTCGGTGCACTCTTTTTAGCTGCCACCATACCAGGGCTGATGATCGGCCTATTTCAGGTTGGAATGACGATATTCATTGCGTACAAAAACAAGTTCCCTAAAGAAGACATCAAAATCAGCTTGTCAATTGTTGTCACTGAAGTCATTAAATCTTCTTATGTACTGGTGATGCCGATCCTTATTATTGGTGTCGTTATTTTGGGTATCGCAACCCCAACCGAGTCATCAGCGATCGCAGTGGTGTACGCGGCAGTCATAGGCTTCTTCCTCACCCGTAATCTCACCATGAAGCAGTTTTTATCTTGTGTGAGTGCGACAGTCACCACCAGCTCAAAAATTATGATGATCATCGCCCTGTCTCAGCTATATATTTGGGTTCTTGCACTAGAAGATATCCCTTACCAAATCAGTACGTTCTTGACGGGTCTTGAGTTATCTCCAATTGCACTAATGCTGTTATTAGGGCTGTTTATTTTAGCCATCGGGACTTTCTTGGATGTTAGCCCTGCGATTTTGATCCTGACTCCCATTTTCTTGCCAGTCGCAGCCGAAGCGGGTGTTTCATCACTTCAGTTTGGCGTTTTACTCATCACCGGGCTTGCTGTGGGAGCCTGTACACCACCAGTAGGTAATTGCCTAAATGTCTGCTCGGCGATATCTAAAATGGGGATTGGACAGATTTTCATGGGAGCACTCCCATTTCTTTCTGCGAATGTCTTCATTATGGTTATCACCATCTTTTTCCCAGCAACGGTGCTGTGGTTACCCTCACTGTTATCTTAATTAGGCGGTAAAAAAGGAGTGCAGTATGCAGGAGTTTAAGATTTCAGACATTGCCATTATGGCAGGTGTTAGCCCCGCAACCGTTGACCGTGTACTTAACGATCGAGGTACTGTTCGTCAATCTACACGCGATAAAGTGTTAAGCGGCATTGAACAGCTGAGAACGCAGCTAAGCCAAGAAAACTATCTTCAGCAGACTGGAAAAAAGCTAACCTTTATCTTACCTGCTGGCGCGGGCCCCTCAATCGATGAAAACCTGCACTCCTTCGTTCACAGCACTGCAGCAGAACGTAATATCCAAATATGCTGGCGCAATTATGACAAATTAGATCATCGTTCACTGTCATCAGTATTGAACAGTATTGATATAGATAAATGCCTTGGGGTTGTAATGCAACCTCTTGAGCACACCAGCGTGGCATCGGCTCTCGGGCGATTCACCTTACACAATATTCCCTGTATCTGCCTATTGAGTGAACCCGGCCCTAACCTGCGGGCATGTAATTACATTGGCCTTAACAACTTTAATGCCGGTGAGACAGCCGGTTATTTGATGACAAAATTCAACTCAAATACTCAAGGCCGCATCGCAATAGTCGGTGGTGTCGATAAATATTGGAACCATAAACTGCGAGTAGATGGATTTAAAACCAGTGTTAATGCACTGTCAAAAAAACTGACTCTCATTCCTCCTATTTATGGAAATGACGAGCCAGAGCACAATCACTTTTTCATCGAAAAACTACTAAAGCGTTATGATGATCTTACAGGGATCTACAATGTCGGTTCAGGTAACCGAGGCATTGTGAAAGCGTTAATTGAAGCCGAGAAAGCGGAGAAAATCACGTTTTTCACTCACAACCTCACTTCGACATCCAAACAGTACCTACTCTGTGGTGCTGTTGATGCCATCATTACCCCCAATTATCACCAAATTGTGAACCGCATTTTTGACCGGTTTACCTCAAGGCTGGACTGCACTTATTACGTTGATTTTGATGTGCGTTTCCAAACCAACGTGTAAACGCAATAGCACTACTTTATTAAACCAAGCTGAAATCACCCACAAAACACGACATGCATCACACTTTACTGCAATAAAATGTATTTACAACGGCAAATTTTACGAGTAGAGTCCATTTGTCTGCTACTCAGACCTGCAATGATTTCCGAAGAACACGTCTCACTTCTCGCCAAAGTAAGCAAGCTCCTCTAAAAGATTTCACTCTATATTTCCACTGTTCACGCTAAGTTGCGAGCAAGAAACAGTGATGAGTCAGCGCGTTGGTGATCGCCTGGCGGTGATATAAAGGTCACAGAGTAAAACGACAGAACTAACATGTTTGTTTAAGCATGTTACTAAGCGTATACATACTCAATTGAATAGCCACAAAACCAATGCAAGTGAGTACATAGCACTGAAACCCAGTCTATTTTTATACTCCAAAATGCAGGCTTTGGGCTTAAGGAAAAATCATGACTTCACAAACTGGCATTATCCGCAGCTTTAATCCTCAAAATAACACTGGCCTTATCACGTGTGATTTAGGTGGCGACATTGGCTTTTCGGCAATGAATGTTGCAAGCCAAGGCCAACCTGTTTCAGGAAGCCTTGTTGAGTTCATCATGGATGACTCGAAGACAAAGCTACAAGCTGTGAAAATCCAATTCTTGTAAAAGAAATAGCCGGTAAGGTCTAACTTAGACCTTACCGTTACCCCGATAACATTTGAACCCACATCTTCATTTCCCATAAAGCTTGTATCTCCCCCATTCCTATATCGCATCAAACATTCAAAATACACATCACAAAGCCATGCACCCACTCGCATAATGTGATCGACACTTCAGATTTGCGCTATAACCAAGACATATAGGTACAATTAAGCATACATTCAGCTTTGCAGTGTGAGACTATGTGCGTAATAAATTATTCGAGGAAAATCACACATGGAATGTAACTGTCATAACCTAGCGCGTATAAAACGCAACTTTTGGCAGAGAGTTTTCTACAAATCTATACATATCTGCAAAGATTGTGGAAAACAATTCAAGCTGTAAAAGACAAAATAGTGACATTTCAGCTCATCAGTTTTCTTGATTATTCACCATAATAAGTTTAAACCATCGCTTATTGTGGTGAACAAATACGCACCAGCCCGTTGAAAAATGTGACTAAAATCACCTTTATTACGCAAAATAACCCGTCCAAGATAAAAAAGTGTAAATACTGAGTTTTTTGACAAACAAAAAGTCCGACCTGTGGCAATATGTGTCTCGATTTGAAGCTGATGCTAACGCATTATTTAAGTTGGTATGGATACTAGGCGCTTCACTGGCCATGCCCAACAAAGAACCCTTACCACTAAACAATAACGACGAGTTCTTTTTGTATGTCATCGCAAAAAATGACAATCCCTAACAAGTGGATGTCGATCAAATTTTTGGGGCTAGCAGGCCTTTCTGTTCTCACTTTGGCTGCTATCTTCAGTTATAACACTTCGCCTATTCGAGAAATCCCACTACAGCTGGCACTTTCTTCAACGCCATGGAGCAATGAAAGTAGCACTGACCAGCCCGTGATTGAACCGCCACGCTTTGCCTACACGATTCACAAAGGCGATTCTTTAAGCCAAATTTTTTCCCTCTTGAATGTCCCTTACTCAGATATTCAACTGCTTATGGAAGCTGATCTCAATTACCTTAAAATTGACACTCTGCAACCTGGTCACCGGTTACGATTTTGGCTTGATGGTGAAGAACAAAGACTTGAAAGACTTGAATTAGAATTCAGCCTCGCAGAGAAGGTGGCCTATCAGCGTGTTGATAATACCGCATTTGAAGTCGAGGAAATTTCAATTCCTGGTGATTGGGAAGATACCATTGCCACAGGTGAAATAAATGGCAGCTTTTCAGTCTCAGCCCAAAGAGCTGGACTAAATTTGACTGAAATTTATGAGATCACTAACTTACTAAAAGATAAAATTAATTTTTCTCGAGATATACGTGCCGGTGATAATTTCGAAGTAGTATTATCACGTCAATCGGTAAAAAACACCTTAACGGGTCAGCATGAAATTCGTGCGATACGTATTCATAGCCGAGGTAAAACAACCTCAGCTTATCTTCATGGTGACGGTAATTTCTATGATGCTAAAGGCCAGAGCCTACAGCGCGCTTTCATGCGCTACCCTTACCAATCAAACCAAAAATGGCGTATTAGTTCTCACTTTAACCCTAAGCGACGCCATCCTGTAACAGGCCGTGTATCACCCCATAATGGCGTCGACTTTGCAACGCCAACGGGTACTCCTGTACTTGCTACAGGTGACGGTGTGGTCGTTCAAGCACTAAGCCACCCTTATGCTGGTAATTATATTGTTATCGAACATGGCTCTAATTACCGTACACGCTACTTGCACAATAGTAAGATGCTTGTTCGTAAAGGCCAGAAGGTCACTCGAGGACAACGCATAGCGTTAGCTGGTGCAACAGGTCGTGTAACAGGTGCACACATTCACTATGAATTCCTGATCCGAGGCCGTGCAGTCAATCCAATGACAGCTAATATTCCAATGGCATCATCTGTTCCGAGTAAAGAAAAAGAGCAATTTAACGAAACGGTCGCCATCTACGATGACTTGATGGAAAAACAAAAAGACCAGTTGCTTACCATGAATACAGATAGCATAGAGCCTGAAGCATAGTTTTACCCTCGCAATCAAAAAGGGAAGCACCCGCTTCCCTTTTTAATATCTATCCATCTATTTGATAAGACAACAGCGTAAAGCGCGTGTCTACATCTCCTTACCTAAACAATGCTTTCAATATCATAAAACACGACTTTATTGCCGATATGAACATCAATTTCATCACCTTGCTGGCGCCCTATTAGCGCTTCGCCAAAGGGCGATGTCGGCGTAACAACAATAACCTCTTTTTCTTCAAAGCACACTTTGACACCACCAGCGGCAGGACCGAAAAATACGAATTTTTCGTTATCATCTTCATCGATTAAATGGATAAAACACCCAAGAGTAACTCGGTTATTGATTTCCGTGAGTGTTAATTTCAACTGCTGATAAGCGGTGATATCAGCTTGGCACTCCGCGACCCTTTGTGCCTGCCCATGCGCTAAATACGCAGCCTCAAGCGCTAAAGTATCATATTGGTTTTCTGCAACATTCTGATCATCTGTTGCCGTTTTCTGAGCCCGCTCCGTTGCCTCTACCGCACCTTGATAGACAGTGTTGAGTTCTGTCAGGATCAAATCGAGTAACAAGTGTTTATTCATTTTCAATTAGCTTATACGTTTTCTTCATTTCATCAGGGGCAATGCCATAACCCGCATCGACCAAGTACCCATCTTTATAAACTGTCATGCCTTGTTCAGTCCATTCCACATCGATAACAGCAGTGTTGCCATCTTCACTACCCAGTAAAGTCAGTATTTCATCGGTGATCAAAATGGCTTTAATGCTCTTTACCCGCTGAAAAGGCATAAATCGATCGAACATAGGTACTTCACCATAGGTTAAAGCCCACTGCTCTTGTGGCACTAACCACTCATTATACACGGCACCACTCACTGGCTCTGGATTACGCGCAATCACAACCTGTTCAGTGACAATGTTCTCCGTTTCAATTTCTGGCTTACCTTCTTCATCCGCAATATAGGTCACAAGCACTCGACCAATTTCCACTTCATGTGGAAGGCGACCATAAGTTAACGCTTTCTTCTGATATTCTGGTGCGTTATCAAATTTCGCCATCACTTGCGGGATAGCCTGAAAACTAACAGGCGTATTTTCTACAGCCGCATGTACATCCGACATTGGTATCGCCAGTAAGATTGCCACTGCAAAAAAGCTATTTTTCATTTTTATCTCAATCAATTTAAGCCAACAGCCTTATGGTAATGCCTTATGGCAAAAATTGGTAATAAGTGCCTGACATTTAAAAACCTTAAAAAGTGCTGGCATTGAAGGAACATCACAGAATGCACTCAACCATCCTTTAAAAAATTTCAGCTCTCGCTTGACGCTAATCAAACATTGTTCACATATTCAACACGTCAATATGAATTTATGTACATAATAGATTAACCGCTAAATCTAAGAAATGAACTCGCTTACCCCTTTGCATAAAAATAAGGAGGCAACGCTATGACTAAATATGCCCATATCATTAGATGGCTACTTCACGGTTTAACGGTTGCACCTCTTGTTCATATTTTGATTGGTTTACCCGTCTTTTTTATTCTATTTGCTGGCTCAGTGAGCTACGCCGTTGGCAATGTATTAAATCTATTTGCGCTTTTTTTGCCGATTGATTTCATCCATTCTCTCGCCATGACATATATGATATCGGGCAAATTATTGATTGGTGTAACCCTATATAGCGGCTGGCCATTAACAATCATTTGCCTGGTGCCAACCTGCTATTTGCTTTCTCTGGCGATACTCGGTCGATATTTACGTAATACCAACTTTGAACATTGGATTGCTTATAACATCGCCACAACATGGCGCGTTATCGTGCTCTCTGCTGCTACTTTGCTCATTCCTTTTGCCATTGGATTAAGCTTTAGTAACGCGGCTACTGTCTCCGCGATCATTTCAGCATGCTACTTGCTAATACGGGTTTACCGTTTTTATGTTCCACTCTGGAGTAAAATAGTAAGGTGTGACCACAACCATAACGCATTTATATAATTGAGTTTACAGATACCTCTATTATTAAACTGACTAAGTTTTCCTGTTCACTGGCTATCTACTATGCTTTGAAACATGTCAGTTTTCTATGGAAGGTCGCCAATGACACTCTCGCCCGTTCAAACGATGTCACGACTGGCTTATCTCGGTTTGCTCCCTTTTATTCTGGCCATCATCTGTATTTGGATAGATAAGACGTTATTTGGCTTAGAGGCCGAAAAGGTTTTTGTTGCCTATAGCGCGGTGATTTTAAGCTTTCTTTCGGGTGTTTTATGGGGCAATGCCATCGATCATATAAAGCACTCACTAAGTCGTAATGCGCTTATTCTTAGTAATCTATTTGCGTTTATTGCTTGGGGCGTATTGCTGCACTCACCAGACAGTTACTTCTGGTCGGTATCTGTTTTGCTCTTTGGTTTTATCGCAGTATGGTTTGCAGAGAAAAAAGTTCGCGAAGTCGAAAAAGAGCAAAACCCCAAAAGCTATCAACCGTTGCGTAACCGACTTACAGCCATTGTTTCTCTGTTCCATGTGGTTGTTATCATGAGCTGAAGTGGGCATAGCGAGTACGTATAACCCATTTCAGGATCAACTAACTTCGCTGGTTGAGTCGAGAAACATTCTTCACTTTATCGATGATCAGCTCTCGTAACCAACGGTGGCTCGGATCAAGTTCAAAATGACGATGCCACATCAGCACGTACCCTCCCGGCACTAAATCTACTGGCACTTCAAGCGTATGTAGATCGTAGCTAGTGAGCATATGCGAAGCATATTTGGCTGGGGCACACAGAATTAAATCGCTTTGCTCACACAACCCCATCGCGCTATAAAAGTCGGTCATATTGACCGCTTGATCTCGCTTTAAATGCTGTAGCTTTAATACATCATCCAACAACCACTGATCAATACCACCAAATGTCACCTGCAAATGGCGATACTTTAAAAAAGTATCAAGGTTCCATTCTTCTTTGAGTAAAGGGTGTCCTCGACGAACAAGACACACAGGGTGGTCGCGAGCCAACTCTACAAACTGCAGCTGCGGTGGGATATTGTCAATATGGCTGATGGAACGAAGGTCCCACTCGCGGCAGCTAATCGCCATGTCGATTTCACAACGCATAAGCTTATCTTCACTGGTATGGTTCCATGTCTGGGCATCAAGTTTTATTTTTGGCGCTTGTACTAATAGCTCCGGCATAAAATAAGGGTAAGTCAGTGAATAAGCCGTTTCAACCATGTGAATGCGAAACTCTCGCTCGCTATCACTCGGGTCAAAATGGTTTGGCCGAGTGAATTGATCGAGCTGCTGTAGTACCTGCCGTAAGTGAGGTGCGAGTTGCTTTGCTCGCGGGGTGGCTCGTAAACCATGCGCTGTCCGCTCAAAGAGCTGATCATCAAACGTCTCTCTTAGCTTCGAAAGCTGTTTACTCACTGCGGATTGGCTTAAGTGCAACCTTGACGCTGCTGCCGTGACGCTTTGCTCTTCTAATAAGACTTCCAACACTTTGAGTAAATTATAATCAAACTGAGACACTGACTAAATAACCTTCTTCATTATTATTATCCCCCCGTAAAGAACTTGGGGGCTTTATCCATATTAAGTGAAGTAAGAAAGTTATTCGATATTAACTTCACATTATCACTCTGATAAACCAAATATATCCTTCAGCAATTGAGTATTCTCTGATTCAGAGACCGGTTTCTCATCTCTTTCATTGTTTACAGTATGGATTAGCAAGCCATCTGATAATGTCATTCGGCCATCATTTGTTCTGAGTGACACCAACGTTTTTTGGGTAAACCATGACTCAGGTGACGTTTGAACAAAGTGACTTGCTGCCGTGAAGTCTTCACGTTGCCATGGGGTATCGCTAAAAATATACCTCGGCTCCCAAGCAGCTTCCTCATTCAATCGATACAGCGCTTTCATACCTTCAAAACTATCCACTTTATATTGCGTGTCTTCCCCCATTGTTGCTGCGGGTCTGTCGACACGTTTCGGCTCACCGAAATCTCGACCATTCCCAACATCAACCAAATAGCGTTCATTGGCGAGTGTAACAATGAGCGCCATATGATTTCTCATTTCACCAAGAGGCTGACCTGAGTTCATTTCTGCACCGATAAATATGACGTCAAAACCAAGCGCTTGCAGAGCATCATGGAATAAGGCATTTGCCTCGAAGCATACCCCTCCACGCTGCTTGAGAACGATTTTCTCAAAAACACCATCGCGGGATAAGTCCAATGTTGTTTTGTTCCGGATATAGAGGTTTTCAAACGGTACATGTAAAAGAAATTGCCGCTGTAGCGCCGCCAAGACTGGCAGTGTTGGCACAGTGCTGCCGCTATAGTGAATACGCTCAAAGAATGCCGTTAAATTCATCAGTCGCTCCTATGCCGCAATCCGTGTTGCTAATGCTTCTATCTCACGATGAATTGCAGTTAAATTCTGCGTGCTATCGGGCATATCTAACCCCGTAGCATAAACAAAGGTCACATCATCAAGGCCAATCATCGATAGTGTCAAACTCAATTGCTGTTCAATGGCTTCAACTTGTCCACCACCGCTGGCGATAACAATGATCACTTTCTTTTCGGTTAAATATCCCTTCGGCCCTTCCGCTGTGTAGTTAAATGTCACCCCCGCCCGGGCAATATGGTCAATCCACGCTTTTAAGGTGCTCGGTATGGCAAAGTTATACACTGGCGCACCAATAACAAGAATATCATGCGCTTTTACTTCATCGATTAGCTGTGTCGATAAGACGCTTGCGGCCAACGCCTCCTTACTTTCACCACCAGCGAACCCAAGAGCAGTATCTGCACTAAAATGAGGAATAGGGTATGTCGCAACGTCACGTTCCGTAACCACCACGCCATTTCCGCGCCCTTTGATTTGGCTAATAATCTTACCGACTAGCTGGCGTGAGTGTGAGTCATCTATACGTAGACTGCTATTTATCGATAATACTTTTTTCATGCGCTTAACCCCTGTAAATAATATGAAGGCTAAGTATAAAAGTTAAAGTTAACTTTAAGTCAATACCTAAATAACTCTCTTATTTTCTATACAAAATCACGATCTGCTGCTTTAGTTAAATGGCAATTTGATGTTAAGCCCGATTAGGTATTAAGGAGCCAAAATGAAATTATTATCAATTGCCCTCGCCAGTTCATTGCTATTTGGTTGTTCGAGCTTTATCACAGATACTCAACTCGCTAAGCAGAACAAGTGGGAGCAATTAGGTTTTAGCGATGGTGCGACAGGTCAACATCAAAGATCTGCTACTGAGTTAACCTTCCTGACTGTTGTAAACAAAGAACAAGTCGAGCAATACAATGAAGGCTTTGACAGAGGCAATGGCATATTCTGTGAATTGAATTCGGCCTACGAACATGGCCTAAAAGGGAAGAAGTACCAAGGTCAATGCATCAACTTTGAGCATGAACCAGATCTGGTTACTGCTTGGCACAAAGGTTATGAGCGATACACTGTCTTACAAGATAGCTTTGAACTGAGCTCAGACTAATCGCCTCCCAAAAATCGTGATAGCAAATCCCAAATATGCTAACCATTAAAGGCCGCAAATGCGGCCTTCTTCATATTCATTTACAATCAACCACAACACATATTGTTGCATGCACAACAAAACAATGAGAGAGTGTTATTCATCGCAAAAAGATGAAAAGAACAAGCGAAGCAAACGAATATTCGCAACTTAACCATGCACATTTTTAAACATCTACGTCAGTTTTTAAGGGAATAAATATGAAGGTTTTAGCTTTTTCTACCAGTAATAGCCGTTCATCAATTAACAAAACCATGGTTAATTATCTGGCAAACCTTATACCAGGAGCATCAATAAAGCTCTCTAGTGTTAATGATTATATTCTGCCAATCTACGATCCAGAATTAGAAAAAGAAAATGGCGTACTACAGCCAGCTAAAGACTTTTATAATGATATTGAAGCCGCAGATCTTATTATTATTGGATATGCAGAGCACAACGGTAACTATACTGCAGCATTCAAGAACTTATTAGATTGGACCTCTAGAATTAACATGGGTCTATTCCAACAAAAACCAACCATCATGCTAGCAGCAACACCAGGACAAGGCGGCGCAAAAAGCGTACTAAATATTGCACAAAACTCTTCTGCTTTTTTCAAGAATGACATCAGATCTGTCATTTCTATACCTGACTTTTACAATACTTTTGACTTAAAAACCAACCAATGCACGAGTGCTGAGTTAGAAGCAAAACTACTAAATGCGGTTGATGCCATCACTGCCGTAACAGAGTAGCCTCCTCGCTTCGATAAGGTTTAACTCTTTAAAAATTTAGGGCGGAACACAAAGACAGGCTCATAAATAAAGAAAGCTTCGAAGCTAAATCGAATCTGTGTCTAAGATATCGAATATGTGTCGAAGCTTTCTTATTTTGGCAGCTACTTCTTGTATGGCGAGCTAACAACACCTCGACATTTAATCTATTTGCCCCCGTACCTCACCACTTGGCACCGTCGGCGTATGAATATTGAGGTAATGACCGCCCCTTAGCAGGATGTTGGCTGTTTCTTCATCCAAAATAGCGTTATCAGGACTTCGCCATACATTCATATCACCCGTGTCTTGCTCGAGCTCGACAGCTACACCACCATTGGTACCAATCTCTCCCTGATGCACATGCGCGGCAACAGCCTCTTCTAAGCCTGTTGTTAGAATAAGGACAGACAGTAAGCCTGTTGTGCCATCAAACCACACATAGCCGTCACCCGCCGCATCAGTAACAACCGGAGGCACTTCTTCGTCACCGCTTAAACCAAATGCAAATACTGTTACTGTGTCATTAAATATTTGGCCGCGGATTTCTCCACTTGGTACATCTGGGGTATGAATATTGACATAGTGACCACCCGCAAGCATTGCTTCCACAACATCGGTCTCGAGGCTAGTCCCATCGGGTGTTTGCCATACCGTTGCGTCTTCAGTACTTTGCTCAAGAAATACAACCACACCACCGTTTGTACCGATCTCACCTTCATGAATATGAGCTGCAACAGCATCTTCCACCCCAGTAGTCAGCACAGTTAAATCAATATCATTGCTACCTGTATTGACCGTTGCATAACCATGCCCAAATGCGTCAGTATCAAGCGCGGGGACCTCCTGGCGTCCACTAAGAGCAAATGCTAGGACTTGGGTATCGGCATCCACAATTTGCCCTCTCACTTCTCCCGGCGGGGCTTGTTGGGTATGAACATTGATATACCATTCCCCGCCCATCAACATGTCAGCCTGCTCCATGGTAATGTCGGTTTCGGTAACTATCATCGTACCATCACCGTTATCCGTAAATTCAAATGCAACAGGACCATTTTCCCCAACACTGCCTTGGTGAATATGGGCAGCAAGCACATTATCAACCGCACTGATATCTATCTCAGCACTCAATGCATAAGTATCATCGTTGCCAAATTCAGGCTCATCCTCTTTATTCATATGCCCTGAAGGAAGCGAGAAAAAATGATCCTCACTACCCTGTGTGATTAATAGTGTCACCGTTCCGGATGCCATCGCAGTTGTTTGCACAGGCGGAACTTCCTGCGAACCAGATAAGGTTACCGCAAAATTTAATTCTTCATCATGGCAGCCAACCAAAGACGCAACTGAGAGCAATAATGCCCAAATCATTTGCTTTCTCATACACTCCTCCAACAGTCATTGCTGTTCTGCCTGAAAAGTTTAGTCATACGCCTATAACCAAGACCTTATACATTGTCTTAGCTTTGAGAGAGGTGGTACTTAAATGAGAAGTAAAAAAATAACACCATGATATATATGCTTATATCGGCAGATAAAAAAGTAATAAATTTGTAGGGTGACAGAATACTCAGAGAAACAAAGCAGAGGTACAAAGTAGAGGGGCAGATAATTGCTGGTCTACATAAAAAACACCTCTGTCAGAGTAACTGACAGAGGTGTTTTAGAATATTTCATTAGGAATGAATTCAGGTAACTTTATGCCGCTTTACTGCTAGCCGATACACTATCTTTAACATCGCTATCAGCCTCTTCGCCAGATGAAGCACTATGCTCACTAAGCACTTCCGCTAACGTTGAACGAGACAGACGCCCCTCGACTTCACCCTCAGCATTCAATACAGGTAACGGGTGTTTATTCTCTAATGTTTCAGGGATCACCGCTTCTAATAATGCATCTGTTTGTATTGAAGGCACGTCTTCTAACATAGATTCATCAATCGCATTGCCATAATCTGCCTGCTCGGCGTTTTCAAGGGTCTCTTGGGTTATAACCCCTTGGTAGCCTTCATCGTTAATGTAATAACCGTAATCATCTTTGGCTTTACGCATTTCTGCGACTGCTTCACCAATCGTCTCAGCAGAAATCCTCACCCCTTGCGGCTTCATCACTGTTTCTACCGTTAAGGCACGTGCACGGTTAACATCTTTAACAAAGGCTTCTACATAATCATCAGCAGGATTCAATAAAATATCGACCGGCTCACCTTGCTGAACCAATACACCATCGCGCAAAATAGCAATTTTATCGCCCAAGCGTAGTGCCTCATCTAAATCATGGGTAATAAACACGATCGTTTTATGCAGCTTTTCTTGTAATTCAATGAGTTGATCTTGCATTTCACTACGAATTAATGGATCGAGCGCCGAGAATGCTTCATCCATTAACAAGATATCAGCATCGGTACATAGAGCACGGGCTAACCCTACACGCTGTTGCTGCCCACCAGATAGCTGTGATGGGTATTGCTTTTCATATCCACTCAAGCCTACTGTTTCAAGCCATTCACGAGCACTGGCTTCCCATTCGTTTTTCTTCACCCCTTGAACTTGCAAACCATAACCGATGTTTTGCAATACAGTGCGGTGTGGCATCAAACCAAAACGCTGGAATACCATTGACATTTTATTACGGCGGAAATCTTGTAACCCTTTATCGTTCAGGTTCATGACATCTGTGCCCGCAATCTCAATCACACCTTCGGTAGGGTCAATCAAACGGTTAAAGTGACGAATAAGCGTCGACTTACCGGAACCCGATAACCCCATGACGACAAAGATCTCACCCGGATTCACTTCCAGATTGATATCACAAAGCCCAACGGTGTGACCCGTTTCTGCCAGAATATCATCTTTCGATTTCCCCGCTTTCACTTGTTCCAACACTGCTTTTGCGTTGGGTCCAAACACTTTGTACAGGTTTTTAACCCGAATAAGCGGTGTTGTTTGTGATTTGTTCGTCATGTTAGCGACCTCCTAAATGCTGTTGGGTACGCTTTGCATAGCTCTGAGAAATACGATCAAAAATAATCGCTAATGCCACAATCGCTAAACCGTTAAGTAAGCCTAAAGTGAAATATTGGTTTGTGATGGATTGAAGTACTGGTTGTCCTAATCCTTTAACACCAATCATTGAAGCAATAACAACCATGGCAAGTGCCATCATGATGGTTTGGTTGATACCCGCCATAATATTTGGCATTGCTAACGGAAGCTGCACCCCAAATAGACGCTGCATAGGGCTTGCACCGTAAGCGGTAGCCGCTTCAAGTACTTCTTTATCAACTAAACGAATGCCCAGATTAGTTAGACGAATAACAGGTGGAACCGCATAGATCACCACGGCAATCACACCAGGAATTTTACCGATCCCCAGTAACATTACGACCGGGATCAAATACACAAATGCTGGCATGGTTTGCATAATATCGAGCATTGGCATCGTAATAGATTGCACCCTGTTGGATCGCGCCATCGCAATACCAATGGGAATACCAATTGCGATGGCGACCATGGTCGAAACTAAAATAATACTCATGGTACGCATGGTGTTATCCCACATACCGAACACACCGATCAATGTGAAGGCGACAACAACCCCTGCGGTTAGTTTCCATGAACGACTCGCTAAATATGCTAAGCCCGCTAACACACCAATAACTATCCACCATGGCGTACCCAGCAGAAGTTTTTCAAACCAGATAAGGAACGATAATAAAGGGTCAAAGAAGGATTCGATGCTGTCACCATATTCACGAGAAAAGCTACGGTAAGCACCATCGAGTGTTTTACGAATTTCAAGTAGTTGGTAACGGTCAAGCTGCGGAATTTCCGTCAACCATGATTTATCTGACATAACAATTTTTCCTAAAAATGCAAAAGCCCGGCTTCTCAATTGCCGGGCTTTATAAAGACTTACAGTGCTGCTAACGCTTTCTTCACTTTGTCCGCTATTTCAGGACTTACCCATGCCGTCCAAATTTCTGGGTTCTCATTCAAAAAATGTTCCGCAGCAAATTCACCATCAGCTTGATAGTCTTCCATCCATGCCAATAATGAATTCATTTTCGCATTGGTAAAGGCACGTTTAGATAAGTACTCAACAGCTTCTGGTGAACTTTTCGCAAAGCTTTCAGTTACGACCGTATCAACTGGCGATGGCGGGTACATGGTCGGCACTGGATCCAAGCAATCTACGTTAGTAGTACAGTCTTTAAATTGCTGCTCATCAACACCCGAGCCGAAATCAACTTTCACCATTTTGTATTTACCCAATACCGCGGTTGGTGCCCAGTAATAACCAAACCATGCTTCTTCACGTTCATATGCTTTGGCAATCGAGCCCGATAAGCCTGCACCTGAACCTGGATCAATCAAATCAAACCCTGCTTTATCCAGCTCTAAAGCATTAAATAAATTACCTGCTGAAATCTGACAATTCCATCCTGCAGGACACCCCATGAAAGCAGATTTACTTGGGTCTTCAGGATGCTTAAACAATTTAGCGTTAGCTTTAACACCTTCAATAGTGGCTAAAGTCGGGTCTTTTTTAACCATATATTCCGGAACCCAAAAACCTTCTTCACCACCATCTGATAAGCTAGAGCCCGCATAGCGAATACGTCCTTCTGCAACCCCTCTATCGAGAGCGGCTTTCATCGAGTTACTCCAAAACTCTGGCGCAATATCTGGTTGCCCTCTTTCGACCATCGACGCCCCTGTTGGCATCGTGTCGCCCGGCACCAATACAGCATCACATCCGTAACCATGATCTAAGATAAATCGATCCACGTTGGCCATTAATGTTGCTGAATTCCAATTCATGTCGGCAATAGTCACTTTGCCACACTCTTCAGCAGAAACGGTGAACGATGCACTGGCTAGAACAAGCGATGCCGCAAGAATTTTACGCATAAAAATATCCTTATTTAAGGGTTTCATTCCCCACAAACCTTTCAACACCCTACATTAACTCAGACAGTTATATCAAATTTATTTGGGCATCTAATCAATTAATAGCGAAAAAACCGAATTAAATAGCGAATTGACGCGATATTTAACACTAAATCAACAAAAAAATACTTAGTACTGTAATCATTACAGCTGTTATTAAATTCCATATTGGGCTTGCCAACATATGCCATATCTCCTGAGGGCATATGTAAAAACACACCTACAACTCAGTCATACAATAAGCGAATTATATTTAGCTTTGACGATGGTCGAAGGAGGAGTGAAATAACGTAAAAAGGGTTTTGTCGCAGAGTTTAGTCTAACTACGCGCTCACTGATTTTCAGATACAATTAGACTGCAAGCGCGTAAAACTGCCACCAAACAGATAAGCCTTCAGGATTGTCGAGCTGTTCATTTTACCTTCACTTTGCTCGACGATATTGTCCAGATACTTGATTGAAAGGATTTCAATTAGGCACAGCATGTATCCGTTATTCCAAGCTCAACATTGATATGTGCAGTGCTAACGCGTTGGAATGGCTGCCGTCAATAACCACTTTCTCGGGTATTCCATGTTGACCGATGGCATTTGGAAAAAGCTCTAGCTGCTTTTTCATCTCGCTTATCAAGCAGTAGAAAATCAATCAATCACCTTACTTATTAACGGCTCAGTAGTAATACTTCCATTGGCCTTTGACGTTGATGTAGGTCTCGTCTATCCTCCACGAATACTCGACTGGCTTTATTCACTTGTCGGGCTCGATGTTCCAGTAAAGGGGCATATTAGATGACCCTGCGGCTCAATGTTGAGTGGTCAACAATGATGCCACGCTCTGCCAATATCTCTTTAATTTCAGGTAGCTCAGCTTGTAGACAAGATTGTAACGAACGGTCTGTAGTATGATCTCGGAAGGAAAATGACGGCTTGTGAATTTAATGCTCATAATGTTGGAAGTGATTAATGTCGATGGAGATCCTAACTTACGACTCCAACTTGCGACAGACCCCTCGAGATCAAGAGTCGTCGACCAGACTCGCTTTTGGAAAGCTAACTTTTAGAACCATTTAACAGAATAATAACCTAGTCTTCTTATATTCTATATGCATATTTTTGAATAATACAGAGTTCATTGTATTAGTAATTTATCCATCTCTTGAAAATTAGGAAGCTTTAAAGCTTAGTGGTTATTTAATGAATAAAATAAAAGTAATATCGTGGCTATTTTTGTTTATATCTCCTTTTTCTTTTGCGTTCGCACCTTCTATTTCTGATGTTACTCAAACGACAACAAGCTTAATAGATAATACGCTAAAAGCGAAAGAATACTTAAAAGGACAACCTTTTTCTTTGGATATATTTAACTATAATGTAGATTCTATTTCAGTAGACTCTTACATTATTGATAGCAAAGAAAAATCAGAAGATATTGTACTACCAGACCCTTACATTACAAAAGGAGAGAGTCAGTCAGTTTTATTTAAAGCAAACAGAATATCTGAATCTAAAGGAGACTTTATCTTTGAAGCTATCAATGGAGGCAAAAAACACAAGATTTTTCTCAAATATGAATGGATTAAGGAAGGTCAAGGAAGGATACAATTGTCAATTGATGATGAGAAAACTGTAAGTGGGAATTTATTTAAAAGAATAATTTTGGATCATAACAACCTATACATCATTGTTATGGGAGTCGGACCAAGAATTCAAATATCTTTTGGTAAACCCTAGCAATAGGAGCTATATCAAGGTGCTTATTCCATAAGTTTTATTACAATGTTACCGCAACGTTTACCGATGATGCGTCAGGCATATTCAATCAAACCTAGCAGATAAGGAATGATAAAATGTTTAAGAAACTCCCATTAGCAGCGCTAATTGTTTTCTCTATTTGTGCAAATGCAGCAACCAGAGCATCGGATACCCTTTTACATAAGCGCATGAAGCAACTGGAGAGCATTGAGGTATCAGCTAGCAATGTCGCTGACAACATCCTTGAAGGGCATTTCGATAAGGTATTCGATCTATATGACAACCTGAACCACGAACTGTTGGCAATGAAGCAGTTTTCAAGCTCAGTGGATACTACCCTTGTGATCCAAAACTTAGAGCAAAACAAAATCGCAATCATTAATGAGGTTTTTGACACCGTCCTTGAGAACACTGGCGAAACGTTCCCTAAATCTGCCAATTTCACGCCAAAGGGTATCATTGTGGTTGGCTCTACACCTGAAATGGGCATTCTAGAAAGCCGCCTAGATGACGCTTACAAGATAGCAATGGACAACAAGTCATTACCGATAATTCTTTCTGGCAAAGGGCGCAAAAAAGGCATTGTAGAAGCCGATTATATGTATGACTACCTTGTTTCTAAGGGATTGGCCGGTGATCGCCTTTACAAAGAGTTGTTGGCTTTAGATACCGTTGGTAACGCTGAATTCTCATACTTCACTATCACCGAAAATGAGTCATTAAAAGACATTACTGACTGGTTGGTGATCACGAACAACTACCACGCTATGCGCTCGCTAAACAACTTCCAGTACGTCTTCCCTGACAACTACAACGTAGCAGTACATTTATCGCCGCTTTTGCCGGAAGGCGTTACACACCCTGATCGCCTAACTATCTTGAAGCAACTTGTTGCCGAAGAGTTGAAGTCAGAATCAAACCACCAATTCATGGAGTTGCTGACTTATGATCGATTCAAGAAGAAGGGCCAAGCCTTTAAGCCTAAGACTATTGCTGGACAGCCATGTGCAATCTTAAATGAGATGCTTATCGAGCATGGACTGTATAAGGATAAGGTTGATGAACTAACCGTTCGATTCAGCCAATGTTACACATCAGAGTAATGATTATGTAGCTTTAAAGGGAAGGAAAATAACGGCCTATGAGTTTAATGGTCATAATGTTGGAAGTGATGAATGTTGATGGAGATCATAACTTACGGCTCCAGCTTGCGACAGAACCGAATTCTGAGCCTTAGCTGAATTTTTTGCAACAGAGTCAAATAAAAGGGGGGAACTTGGTTAATATTTGTCTGATTTTTGCATATACTCGTTTAGTCTTAGCATCTAAATAGACTGTTAAAAAAGGAAGTTTGTAATTTTTCGGTGTAGTTTTATATGGATAAAATCAATTACAAAATAACACAGTTATGGCACTAGTTGTTATATTATCAGTGCAATTTATCAACCTTTATATTTTGGTGTAAATGTTTAAGCTTGACTGGTGATGAGGTAATATGAGCTATTATTTACGGTTAGTAGTAGAGTTAAAAAATGTTAAAATTAATAAGAATGAAGTTTTTGATTTAATCAAATCATACAGATTGGATGTTTTCTATTTTGATTTGTTATATAAAACCACAGAGCTTCGTAAGGTTAAAAGATACTTAATTGAATCTGGAATTATTATCGAGAAAGATATAAGTTTAGCTCTAAGTCAATCTAATTATACGTTGAGTTACCTGTTAAGTTGTTTGGTTGAATGGTATGGTGATAGGAATTATATAGGAAATACAGAGTCATTTCTTAATCCTGACATAATAATTATTCTTGGGGCTGATAGTCACGAAAATTTATTTCCTAGAATAGAAAAATCAGAAAAAATCATAAAAGATAACCCCAATTCAATATTGGTTTTAAGTGGTGGAGGTTTTTCATTGAGTGAGTCGGAGTCTAGGACAATGCTAACATACGTTGAGAGCTATGGAATTACGAATGAAATTATCCTCGAAGAAGACTCTATGGATACTATTGGAAATGCTTTTTTTTCGAAATTAAAGTTAGAAAAGCATGCTCTTCAGCATTCTAAGTCTAAAGTTCTTGTTATAACCTCTGCCTTTCATTCATTGAGGTCTCATCGGTATTTTGATTTAATACTGGGAGATAGATGGAAAGTTGCAACTCATGGAGTTAGGACCATTTTTAATGAATGTGAAATCAAGAAAAGAAATGTTCATGAATTATCTACTCAGAAACAGGCTGAGAATATATTAAAATTTATAGAGAACGAAAAAACGAACAATAACGATTTGATATTGAAGTTGTTTTTTGAACATGACTTATATAAAAACAGATATGATTTATTGAGAAAATTCTTAAGTGATTCGAAAACTATTTCGCTAGAGAGGTGCTAGCCTTTATGGCGGGATGTTAAATCTCGATTGAGTGGTTTTAACAAGGCCGTATAGCAAACTTATATAGTATTGTTTTGATAAAAGCATAAAAATAAAGGAGTGGATTATGTATAACATATTAATATTATTG